>CANBSM010000046.1 GCA_947372155.1 Burkholderiaceae bacterium | reverse complement strand
CCATGAAAGATGGGGAACAAGTGACCTAGAAACACTGCGATCACCACACCACATAAGAGCCAAGAGTTCATGGTGGCAGTAAGCGACTCATCGCCAAGCAATACTCGCGCGAGCATGACAGCAAGATATCCCTTAAGGGCATCACCAATTAAAGTAAGTACTGCTGCCAACTTATTGCCAGTGCGCAATACATTAGTTGCGCCCGGATTACCGGAGCCATAGGAATGGGGGTCAGGCAAACGCATGCACTTACTCACCACTACCGCAAATGAAATTGAGCCTATCAAGTAGGCAATAGGAATGAGCAATAAGTCAAAAGTCAGGGTCATACCGCTATCTTAAACACTTATATGAGATGGTTAGGCTAGATAGACCCAATTGACTAAATGGGAAGGCTTACGTGCCACGGGGATGATGCTGCTGATGGATTGATTTAAGCCTCTCTCGCGCCACATGTGTATAGATTTGGGTGGTAGAGATATCAGCATGCCCCAAAAGCAACTGAACCACCCTTAAATCAGCTCCATGGTTCAGCAAATGGGTTGCAAAAGCATGGCGCAGGGTATGCGGTGATAGCGCCACTGGAATATTGGCCACTGTTGCATAGCGCTTAATCAATGCCCAAAATGCTTGTCGGGTTAAGCCAGTGCCTGTATGGCGCCCCACAAAAACGGCATCCGTGGTTTTACCTTCCAGTAAGGGTGTACGTGCTTCAGCTAAATAACGCCTTAACCACTGACCAGCCTCCCCGCCAAAAGGAACTAAGCGTTCTTTGCCACCTTTGCCGTTCACTACCCGTACAACACCTTCATTCAAACCTAGGGCAACTGTTTTCAGGGAAACAATCTCTGAAACACGCAAGCCACTGGCATACATGAGTTCTAGCATTGTGCGATCACGCAAGCCTAGTGGTGTTTCAATATCAGGTGCATTTAAAAGTGCGGTGACCTGATCTTCACTCAGCGTTTTTGGAAAACGCAGTGCTTGTTTAGCAGCGCGTAAACCAATGCAGGGATCGCTCTTGACTAAATTAATACGGAGAGCATGCCGATAAAAACGTTTGAAAACAGTTAAGCGCCTATTAGCAGTTGTTGCTTTGTCGGCACGTCTATGGGCTATGTAGGCAGTAAGGTCTTTTTCTGTAACGCTAAAAAGATCAGCCCCGGATTCTTTGTAAAGCCACTGGGCTAATAAGAGTAAGTCCCTTCGATACGCAGACAAACTGTTTTGAGCCAAACCATCTTCTAGCCAGCAAGCATCGCAAAAGCGTTCAATCGCCTCTTGGCTTAGAGGAGAGATTGAGGGTTTATTTTTTATCATGCTATCGGCTTGATGCTGCACGATAAGCCGCCTCAACAGCACGAAGAATAGTTACATGTAAAGTACCCAGCTTGGGGGTATTACCATGCGGGCCCCTAGCGGGCACTTTGAAGTAGCGCTCAGACCACGGCAGATCTACCATCACCTTGAAATCAAACTTGGTGTCATAAGCTAATCCAGCTAATGCATAAGCAGCTGGGTTCTTAATCTGCGTTATCGCCACTTCGCCAGCTTTTAGTCTAGTCAGGTTCTGAGATGTTCCGTACACTACGCTGACCTGATTTCCATCATCCCGACGCTCAACACTCAGAACAATAGCCGGTCTGGGTTTGGGTCCTGGTTCACTATTGGGCACTTCTGGAAACAAGCACCAAACGATATCGCCAGGTGCGGGTAACGCCCAAGTCTGATTCATGTAAATAATGCGTCACGTGCAAGCAATTTTCCTTTTGGTAAGCGCTTGGATGCGTCCTTACGTAATGCCAAGACTTGTTTTGCTGTCAATGGGCCATCATCAGGAGCATAAGAGGGTAAAACATCAGTGGCAAATTTTGACAGGGCCATATGGATAACCTGCGTTTCGTTTATATCGAGCTCTTTTGCAATTGCCTTAACGGTTGTTCGAGTCACGCCAAATTGGGTGTCTTTAGAACGGAATTTGACCAACAGATTTTCGCTTGAAGATCTCATTATGGCACCCCCTTAATCATTAAATTATATATATAAAGTATATACTATTTTTTGGCGCAACTGCAAGCTTTGAGCCCTTGTCTCAATAGGGTCTCACTCACATCAACAACGAATTACAGACGTCTGACTTAATGCCTCGCTTAATTCTATTGGCTAGCAAAAACGCCATATCGATTTTCCAACTCACCCCTCCTGAGACTTCACAGCCGCAGAATGGGGTCTTAGATTTGGTGTTGTAACTCTAAATGCTCTATCTAAATCAAAATAATCCGTAGCATCATTCGTTTCCCAAAACCTTCTTTCATCAAGCTATGATTCAAATCGAGGAATAGGTTTGAGCATCTTCATACGAGCCGAAGCTTTTTCTTAATCACGGAAATTATTAAAGCCCAATGGCGCTTCAGTGACTTCTTTTTTAAGCAAAGCCATAGTCTCTTGAAGATCATCACGCTTAGCGCCCGTAACGCGCACGGCATCGCCTTGAATACTGGCTTGCACCTTTAGCTTGCTGTCTTTGATGATGCGCACAACTTTTTTAGCCAGATCCGAAGTAATCCCTTTTTGGATTTTCATGGTCTGCTTGCGCTTATCGCTACCAATAGTTTCAGTTTTGTCATCTTTGAGATAACGCACATCCACATTGCGCTTAGCCATTTTGCCAATGAGAACATCACGCACTTGACCTAACTTAAAGTCATCATCGCCAAACAAAATTAAGGCTTCATCTTTTTGCTCTACACGGCTGTCGGAGCCCTTAAAGTCAAAACGATTGGAGATTTCTTTATTGGACTGCTCAATCGCATTTTTGAGCTCGACCATATCTGGTTCACATACAACGTCAAATGTTGGCATATCAAATCCTTTATATTTTCTTGAAAACTAGCTTATTACCTTGACCCACTACATCTCGACTACAAAACGTATTTTTGACTCAAAATGCTTGATTATGTGAAATTTTACCTGTAAATTTGAAGAATCTATTTTTACAGGTAAAAAATGAAGCCCTTATCAGACCAGCAGCGCCTGTTCCTAGTGGAGTCAGATCAGACCTATAGGGCCTGGCGTGAGATCCTTTGGCGTCAACGCGACTACAAATATGGCATGCGCTGGAAAAATGTCAATGGCAAAGATTACTTATTGCGTCTAACAAGCGCATCTGGAAATAGTAAATCACTTGGGCCACGCACGCCAGAAACAGAGCAAATTTTTGAACGGTTTCAAAATGGTAAAGCATTGGCTGAAGAAAAATATCAGAGCTTAAAAGTTAAAATTGAATCTCAAAGAAAACTCAATCGTGCCGTGCGTTTGGGTCGTATGCCTAGCATTATCGGTGAGATTTTGCTAAAGCTTGATCAATCTCAAGCCCTATCTGAATTACGAGTTGTTGGCACTCATGCAATATTTGCTTATGAGTCGATGGCCGCTGTTGAACTCAAAATGGAGTTATTGGCCTCAGGCGATATTGATCTCTTATTTGATGTGCGCAAACCTATGTCTTTGCTTGCAAAAAAACTGGATGGGGAAGGTTTGTTGGGTTTGCTTAAAAAAATAGATAAAACCTTTGAGATTTCTTCAGAACAGGGATTTCGGGCAATTAATAAAGATGGTTTTATGGTCGACCTCATTGGTCAGGATAAAGGAATGCTAGCTACAAAACCCAAGCTATTCGCCAAGGGTGACCTAGAAATCATGGAAGTACCAAACCTAGAGTGGCTAGCAAATGCCCCTCGAGTGGAACAGGTTGTCATTGCAGCCAATGGAGCCGCCGTCATGATGCCCGTGCCAGATCCTCGGGCATTTGCCATTCACAAGGCATGGCTATCACATCAAAGCAATCGGGAGCCGGTCAAAAAACAACGCGATCTAAATCAAGCATTGATGGTGATGGATTTGGTACGCGAGCATTTACCAAATTTCCCCATAGAAGATGTAGATATGCGTTATTTTCCCAAGACAGTAATTAAGGCATCAATCTTAGATCTTCAGATTCGCGAATAATGATCGATACATTTTCATTTAAGCTACTTGATCCGTATAAGATTGCGCCATGAACCGTGCTCAAAATGCGCCCCTGCCAGCAAAATTGACCCCAAATCTCGGGTTAAAGCACCGCAATACCTTTGGCTTTGATGCTATTGCGGAACATGCCTTTGAGATTACTGCGGCCGAGCAAATCCCTGCACTCATGCAAGAGATTGCGAATAAAAAATGGGTATGGCGGGTTTTAGGGGGCGGCAGCAATGTAATTCTTCCCAGCTCCTTGCCAGGAGCAACCCTCCTAATGAATATCGCAGGACAAGAGGTGGCTAATTCTGATAAACATGCCACTCTGCTAGCCGTTGGCGGCGGGGTGAGCTGGCATGAGCTCGTTGCCTGGACTTTGGAAAACGATCTGCCTGGATTGGAAAATCTGGCACTCATTCCAGGGACGGTGGGAGCAGCACCGATTCAGAATATTGGCGCCTATGGCGTAGAAATTTCAGATTACATTGAGAGCATTGAAGCGTTTGACGTAAAAGCTCATGCCTTTGTCACCCTCTCAAAAGAAGCATGCCACTTTGCTTATCGCGACAGCTACTTCAAGCAAAACCCCCATCGATTTATTGTGACAAAGGTCGTTTTTAAGATTCCTAAAGAATGGCAGGCCCGCATTCATTACGCCGATCTAGCAAAGCACTTTCCTGACAATTCCAATCCAAGCGCCGAAGATATTTTCTTGGCAGTTTGTAAGATTCGCACTCATAAACTTCCGGATCCAAAAGTGATTGGTAATGCTGGCAGCTTCTTTCAGAACCCTATCGTTCCCAATGAGCAATTTGAAACCCTCCACAAATCCCATCCCAATATAGTCTCGTATCCGGATGCCCCGGGCAAGCGTAAGCTCGCCGCTGGTTGGTTAATTGATCAATGTGGCTTTAAAGGCCAACGCATGGGAGCTGTTGGCGTATATGAGAACCAAGCGCTAGTCCTTGTTAATCACGGCACAGGGACTGCGCAGGATATTTTGGGTCTCGCTAAGTGTATTCAAGATAAAGTACGCGCAGAATTTGGCGTGAGTCTTCAGATTGAGCCAAATATCCTCTAATAGCCAATGCAATGAGTGGCATTAGAAGATCTATTGCTTACATCTATTAAGGCGCCTGAGCTGGCCCCAAGCTTGGTGCTTTATTAGGTGCAGCAACCCCAACAAATATCACCATGCCATCACCACCAGGATTGGCATCATTTGGGTTTACATCATTAAAAGCGCTTGGCTTCCAATTATTGGCAGCCCAAATATTGCCGGCCATATCTGCATTCACTGACGTCAATCGCATTAATGGCAAATAGGAAGGTGGGGCGCCTGTTCCATACAAGGGCTGGCCAGAGTTGAGTAGAACCTGACTACCAGCAGATGGCAGGGTGTAGCCCGTGCTTGGCGTTATTGCCGTTCCCATAGCTACGCCATAAGGACAATTAAATGTGGCGCCACACAACTGCACAATGCTGTAGCGCGAACTCGGTTGCGCCGTTCCAAAATTAGCAACCCAAACATTACCCTTGGCATCTAGTGAAACGCCCCATGGACCATTAATCCCCTGACCCGTATAAGTCCCGATAATCGTGCCACTAGAGTTAATCGCATAAACAGTAGAGGTGCTACCTGCAGCAACCCAAGCATTACCCAATGAATCCACAGCAATACCTTTTGGTCTACTACCGCTTGGTAATGTCACCGTAAATAATTTAGAGATACCACCACCGCTAAAGCGCAGTTTAGAAACAGTATCTGAGCCTGTGTAGGTAACCCATGCATACCCATCTGACGATATCGCGACACCAAAGGGTTGTACGTTGCTATCAACATAACTCACAGGATTAATGGTTTGGTTGGGATACATCACAACAGCGTTGTTGCCATAGCTAGCCATCCAAATATTATTGGATTGATCCACTGCAGTACCCTGCACTCTCAGCAAGCCAGAGGTGTATCCACTGCTTGGGGAGATGGGCACACCTACAGAGGAGAGTTTGGCCACATTGCCACTAGACGGCAAATTATTGCCCCATCCAAAACTGCCTGACCAAATAAATCCAAGCTTGTCTATTGCAATTCCAAAACCAGAACCCAAAATACCACCGCCAGTGATTGGTGAATTGGGGGTGTTATTTAAACCAGTTGCGGGTTGACCATTAGGCTTGAGAACAATTAAGCAATTAGCAGAATTAGGCGTCCCTTGAATCACATTGTTATTAATCCAAGCGTAACCATTAACGTCAAATGCCACATTAGCTGGACCGCCAAATGGGCAGCTAGCATTACCACTGTTATTGACTTTTACCGCCATTGTCCAAGCATCTAGCTTTTGAAATGTTGCCGATGAAGTGGGCCCTTGAATAGCAGTGAGTGCTGGAGAATAACTAGTCACCACACTTCCCAAGTTATAAATTCCGCTGACGTTGACAGCAGGATTTAAGGCGATATTCACAATGGCTTGTAATGTGGTCGTAGGAGTGAGGCCATTAGTGGAAGGTGTTAAGGCAAATAGATTGGTGCATGCATTAGAGATGCCTTGAGTACACGCAGCCAACACATTGGCGAGTGTTCCTAGAGCGCTCCAAGTGTTAGTTTCATAACCGTTGGGTGAAGTTTGAATTACTGTCGAAGCAGTACCCGATTGCGCGGATACCAAATTCTCGGCCATCCCAGCCGCGATACTCAAAGGTAGGGCACTTCCTGAAATTGAGTAATCATTGCGAAATAACTGAGCGAATGCATAAGCAGATGCGACAGTCGTGAGTTCATTAATACGCACAGTATTAATCGGTCCAGTACCCAAGCTTGCTATCAACTCCACATTGGGGGATTTACTCGCCAGTGCATAGTAAGTAATAGGATTGCTTGTAGTGTTATTGGAGTTAGTTGGTACTTTCGCAGAAAAATTGCCGCTACTATCTGTAGTGGTTTGGGTAACTACCGATGGAGTGCCTGACTGGATTTGATAAATGGTTACGGTGGCACCACCAATTGCGATTGGTGTAGAGCCGCCGCCAGAGTTGACTATGCCGTTAATATTGATGTCGTTGCCAGAACCGCTACTTGGGCAGCCTGATAAAGCAAGCAGGCCAAAAACCATGCAGGCTCCAAGTATTAACTTTGTCATTTTCCAAGTCATCAAATTTACCTTTATATACAAAGAATGCTATTCATAGTGAGTCCACATTCTCAAAATTCGAACGGTTTTCTCTTTACGAAATACTTCATAAACTATCCGATGCTGAATGTTAATTCTTCGTGAGTATGCACCCTTTAAATCACCAATTAATTTTTCATATGGGGGTGGATTTTGCAGTGGGTCAATTTCTAAAATTTCAAGCAAAGTTTGGGCCTTATCTTTTAGACCTGCTGCGGAGAGTTTTTTGGCATCTTTAACTGCATATTTAGAATAGACAAGACTCCAACTCACCACTTCAAGGCCTTTTTACTTTTACTTAAAGGTTCGGACATGGCGTCTTTGATGGATTCACGCATATTTGGAATTGCCAAGAGATACAGCGTCTCCTGAATAGCGCTCCAATCCTCCTCGGAAATGAGGACGGCATTTGCCCTCTTGCCAGATATTAGTACTGGCTTATGTGTCTGCGCAGCCTGATCGATTAATCGATAAAGCCCTGCCCTAGCCTCGCTTGCTGTAAGTGTTGTCATTTTTTGCTCCTTAACTTATGGTACGTAAATACGTACGTATTGTCAAATTAAGATTTTTGTAGGGTTATGTTTATATCCTCAAAACGCACTTCCGCAGATCCTTCGGCCAACTGGACCTGAAATATATTTTTCTCGATGAGCTCGGCTGGCTTTCGAACTGCATGGAGTTCTTCATTGCTTCTACTCAAAATTACTGCATACCCTCGCTCTAAAGTTCTTTGGGGATTGAGCATTTCTAGTTGTGCCTGGTGGTGCGATTGATTGCGCTTCCAGTTTTCCACTCTGACCAACCAGGATTGATTCAGGCGCTGTTGCCAACCCTGAATCTGCTCGCGCATCCGATCTGGGTTGGGCAAGGCATGACTGAGTCTTAATGCCAATTGATCAAGGGTTTGCTCCTCGCGTTCAATTTTTTGATGAACACGCTGTAGTAAGGCCTGCATGATCGCATCGAGCTCTTGCAGCATTTGATCTTTGCGGGGTGCCGCTAATTCCGCCGCACCTGTTGGAGTCGGTGCGCGCAAGTCCGCAACAAAGTCAGCAATAGTGAAATCTGTTTCATGTCCAACGCCACTAACAATCGGAATAGATGAATCTGCAATTACATAAGCGAGCTGTTCATCATTAAA
>CANBSM010000045.1 GCA_947372155.1 Burkholderiaceae bacterium | reverse complement strand
AGCCAAGAATTTGCGACCTGTAAGTTAGGTCAACAGCAGGCTCCGATTGATATCCCCGCCAAGTCTGCTGCAAAAGTATCAGCAGCAATTAAGACTAATTACAAAGCTTCTTCGGGCGATGTTATTAATAATGGTCACACGATTCAGGTCGCGCTATCTGATGCTGGTGGTGCAAATCTATCGGGTGTAGATTACCAATTTCTGCAAATGCACTTTCATGCTCCAGGCGAAGAAAAGGTGGATGGTCAATCCTTTCCATTTAATGCGCATTTAGTACATAAAAGTGCCGATGGGAAACTGGCGGTAATTGGCGTTTTCTTTAAAGAGGGCGCTGAGAATGCGGCCCTAAAAGATGTCTTTGCTCAGATGCCGAGTAAAGAAGGTAAAGCAGCCTTGAAGGGTAAGTTAGATCCAGCTAGCCTGCTACCTAAATCCCTTGCCTACTATAGCTATGCAGGATCCTTAACAACTCCTCCATGTAGTGAGGGCGTGACTTTTTACATTCTCAAGACCCCAATGGAAATGTCCAAGTCCCAGTTGGAGCAGTTTAAGAAGCTCTATCCAATGAATGCACGTCCAACATTCCCGTTGAACGGCAGAAAAGTTACTGAGACAAGTTAAGTTTTCTAATTCTTTTTCACTCGGAGATGACATATCTATTAATGTCATCTCCTGATGTTTTTGCGCAAACAATCGCATCCACACTTACGGACTGATAAATTTTCTGTAGCTTTGTTGAATCACTGTTTGGCGGAAGAATTAGGCATTCAAGATCCCCGGAAGAATCAAGTGCTCTCTAATTCATGATAAGTATTGGCTTGCGCCTCTTGCTAGATTGAGGATTAAAGATAACCTATTGACAGCCAGAATAAATCACGACCAATCCTATTAATTGCTGAACCGTGCATATAGTCAGAGACTTATTGAACGGGGACTGGTTTTTTTTGATATTGGGTAATTTTGCTGGCTAAATAGCCATGATCATTTAGGCTGGTGAGGCTGTTATTAATCACTGTAGTGCTATTACCTCCTCCCCATAAAATAGCAAATACCTTATTTTTTGCCGCAAGCGCCAGGCGTCCATTATCTTGATACCATTTGTAGCTCCCTTGGGTGGGGGCAAATGTAGGGTCACTATTAATGTTTAACCACTGCTGATACGTAGTTACTCCAGATGGACATTGATAGCTTGCGACGCTTGTTCCACAGGGAATTTGGAAATTACCAACAGCAATATTGGGATTGTTAGGTGGGTTAGCTCCCAGAATCATATTGCTAAGGTCAGCTTTTAAATTGCTGTCGCCAAAAAAGTAATCTGGCGCAACGCCAAATATAAAGTTGCCACTTGTTTGCTCTGGATTTGCTTCTCCCTGATAAGGAATATGAGCTCCCGGTATTTGAAACATCATTAAAGGGATGTTGCCCAGTTGTGCGCTCACTGCACCTAAGCCGTTGAGATAATTATCCCAAGAGCGTGCGTTATAAAGAGCGCCCTCTCCAGTTGCGTACCCATCTGAATCATCGCGTTCAAAACGGTCAAATACTAAAAAATCCGGCTTATTGGTATAAGGACCCGCTGAAATGGTGCTTGGAGCATTTGCAGTAAGCCAAGAAGCGATTGGCGTTGAGAAGGTGGCTTTGATCGCGTCGAGATTAGTATATTGGGCATCGACCCAATAGCCAGTGCTTGGAGCAGCCCATGGATTTTCAAGCCACCCAAAGGTAACTGTTGCTTGACCATTTACGGGTGGTGCAAAGGTACGAATTATCCAGTTATGAGCCTGTACCCAGCCGTCATGGGTATTCGGAAAATTCGGAATTTGATACTTTGAAGTGTCATAAGAGGGTGTGATACATCCACTAAACCAAGTGCCAATTTGGGAGCTACTATCAGGGGGTAGTGAGGTGCCGGTTGGAAGTGGCCAGTATGGATTGCTTGCTCCATCCAGGGCCCACTTAGGATAACCATCTTGAATCATTTGAGCCAAAATAGCAGTTGGAGTATCGGGACCATAATTTTTAATATAAGGAGCGCTTGAGCCACCACCGGGCTGATTAGGGTCGTAGGTATTGTTATATTGCCGCTTGCCTGTCATTGTGCAAACTGCTTGGGCTACGGCCGTATTGATTGAGTTTGGACTTTGGCCTAAAAGAGTATTAATTGGTCCAATCCAGCCTTGCTGTTGAACGGTGCCTAGCCAATCAGGATTCAAGACAATTGATCCATAATAATTTTTTCCATTCAACACAATAGGGTTTGCCATCAGCGTCATAGTGTCCCCAATAAGACTGGCAAAATGACGCGCCATCAGATAAGACATTGTTGGCCAACAGGCAACCCCACCCGCTGGAAGATTGGTTAAATCCATTAAATTACCTGGAGGCCCTGGAGGGCAACCTGCCAATGCAGAGCTTACTTGCCCCGTGTATTCAACATAAACTAAGCGCACGACTTGTTTATTGATGGTAGTTAATGCTTGCGCATCTGCAAGCAAGCGGGTTAATTCCCAAGGGGAGGTAATTCTTCCTGGGTTGCCATCCCCGGCGTTGTTGTACTTAAAGATTGCATCGATTGGAATATTCTGAAAATCATCTCCTTCGCCTGTAGTGCAACCTGAGGCATCACAAGATGGCGGTACATACCCTTTTGCGGGGTTGAGGTTTGGCGCTGCCAATGCGCCCATTGCAATATAGCTTGGCCATCCTGAGACGGTTGAGTTTGAGTCCCCAAGCGTTCCAAGTTGCGGCAGTGTAGTTGTTGGTGTGGAGTTATTGGTTGAGGTGCTATCACTACCGCCACATGCTGCCAGTAGTAATGCCGCACACGCTATCACGAGTAATCTAACCCATTTACACATAAGGCCGTTCATTTCTTTCGCCTACCTTATTGAGAAAGCAGCAAAGGATTAGCTAGATAATTTTTGATTTTTCCTGCCAGCCAACCATTGTCATCATTGTTCTTAAAATTCTTGATGACGCTAGTGGTTTCGCCACCACCCCACAAGATAGCAAATACATTATTTTTCGCAGCCAACTTCAGCTTGCCGTTATCTTTGCTCCAGTCGTAGTTATTGGGCTTACCTTGATACTGAAGTAAAAATTGTTGATAAGTTACTTGAGCATTGTTCAGGCAGCTATATCCCGGCGTGCTAGGAATTGGGTTGATATTGGGGCCGCATGGTAACTGGTAGGAGCCCACCATTGTTTCTGTTGGCGTATCGCTTGAAGGTCCAGTCATGATGTTGCTTAAATCTGGCTTCAGATTGCTATCCCCAAAAAAGTAAACAGGTGCGCTACTAAATACATATTGCTGCGGTTGCGGTGGAGGGTATTTGATGCAATTAGCGCTTCCGGGATCGCCGCAGGGGTTAAACACTGGATTGCCGCCACCAGCTACAGATAATTTCTCAGGGGCAGATTCCGTTGTATTAGTTATATGTGAACCAGGTATCTGAAATAGCATGACAGGGATATTGTTGAAGTTTTGACTTACTTGACCCACCGCCGTCAAAATATTATCCCAAGCACGTGCATTGTCGAGGGTGGCATGATCAAGGGCTGATGGCCAACTGCTGTCATCGTATTCATATCGATCGAAAGCAAAAAAATCAACACCCTTTGAGCTCATATCCATAGTGCTTGGTGCATGGCTAGTTAGAAAGTTAATCACAGGAGTGGAATAGTTTGAGCTTACTTGACTATTAGTTAAATCATTGTGAACCCAGTAGCCGGTGTTAACCGCCCACATATTGTCTTGCCATCCAAATGTGACTGTGCCCTTGGGCGCAAAACTGCGAATCATATAGTTATTTGCCTGAACCCATCCATCGAGTGTTGCTGGAAAGGTTGTTGTTGCTTTTGCGTTTAAGCAACCCTTAAACCAAGCTGCAATTTGAGTATCTGTTCCACCATAGGGAGCTGGTGCCCATGAAGGAATTTGGTTGCCGATGGTGCTATTCCAGTAGGGATCAGTAGTGCCGTTAAAGCTGTATGAGGGATAGCCATCGCTTAACATGGCACTTAAAATCTCAACCGCTTTTCCAGTGTAAGTCTTATCTAAATAAGGTGGCTTGGGGTTGATTAAGCCATTGGGGTTGAAGTGATTGGTATAGGTCCGGGATGTATTTAAAACACACATCGCCTGGGCAACTGCGACGTTGACATCATTTTGGGCAAGTGTTGCATTCACAGCTGCAATGTAATTATTTTGCTGAATTGCTCCCAGCAAATCTGGGTTCATGATGAACGAGCCGTAATATTTAACACCATTAAAAATAATTGGATTAGCAACCATCATTTGCGCATCAGCACCTAAGCTAATAAAGTGATTCGCCATGATGTAGGCTGCTAGTGGATCGGAGCTGCTTGCTCCGGCGGTGGTATTGGTGAGGTCAGAGAAGTTGAGGCCACCACTCATCTGGCCTGTGTATTCAACAATTGCTATACGAGTAGGGTGTTGATTAATATTAACAAGGCCTGGGGTGGCAGTGGGTGAGCCAAATCGAGCAGGCGAACCATTCCAGTCTTGAATCATTTGCCAAAGGGTAACGGGAGGAAGTATGTCGCCCGGATTGCCTCGACCATCATCGCCTGCATATTTAAAAACAACATCAACAGGCTTTCCTCCAAAATCATCATCACCGCCAGTGCTGGTTGCGGTGGGAGCTGAAATATTGGGGCCTGCAACAGCACCCATGGCGATATACGCAGGCCAGCCAATGGGGCCAGTAGAAGGGGTGCCTACAGCAGCTGGATTCGTTAGAGGTGTGCCAAGCGGTGTTTTTGATGGTGTGGCTGTCGTGCTACTTACGCTGCTGTCACTGCCACTGCAAGCGCTTAACACTAGCGCCCCTAGAAGAGAGATTGAGAGTGTAGCAATTCTATTTTTCATAATGCCCTCAGGAGTGACGCATATTTTTTTAATCAACACGCTAAATACTCAAACAGATGCAATGTTGGCGGCAGAGCTGTTTGATTTGACTTAATAAATCCAGTTTTATTGTTTAAGGGTTAGTTAAGGTACAAGTTCCTGTATCGGCATTGATAATGATAGAGGGGCTTGTATTAGCGTTAAATGTAGCTGCTATAGGAGTTGATAGATTACAGGCCTTTCCACTGGATCCATTAGTTGGATTTGTAGTGGTGATATCAACAGCGCCGCTATATGTCCCAATGGTAATTCTGGGGATGGCAATCTGGTTTACGGTGCTAGGAAATACTGTATTTAATGCTGTGCTGATATTCGGAAGCTTTGTTGGTGTAGTGCCAACATTTATATTGGCGCCTGGTGCAATTGCAATATTGCCAGTCCCGATGTAATAGTAGGTGCTGTAGTCTGGGGCCTGAAAAATTACTGACGCGTAAGTACTGCCAGTATTTTGAATGTTTATTTGAAATGTAGCAGCAGGAGGGCCGCTACTACAAGCAACACCAATCGTGCCGTCAGCCGCAGTGCTGTAGCCGGAAATCAACGAGACTTGCGCCGCTGCAGCCACTACCGGTAGATAGCTAATGAATCTGCTAATGCGATCATTTCTCTCAGCGACAGCAGCGGAAGATTTTCCTGGCCCACATTCAATCCCGCCATTAATAACTTTAATGGACTGACCAAATGGGTCGGTCGCCGCATACTGATTTGAGGGAACTTTAAAGCCATCCATTGGTCTGATGGTCTGCAATGAAGTGGAGTCATCAGACCAAAACCATACTGCAGAATCAAATAAAAGATTATTGGTGTAGTTTGGTGCACCAGAGCCCAATATTAAATCGGGGTTAGCAAAAACTCCATTAGTTGCACCATAGACTTGGTAGTTATAGTTATGAGAAATCTGGAGGGCTCCTCTGCCGTAGTAACAAACTGACCCAGTTCCACCGTATGAGCCTTGACAGTTGGAATAGCTGCCCCCAGGAGTCCAAACACCTTTACCGTCAGTACTCCAGGCTCCACCAGTATTTAATTCAGTCATGTAAACAAAACTTCCTGATTCATGTGCTGCATTGGCTAGAAAGCCTGCAAAGTTATACACTTGTTGCGTGGTGTCTTGGCCTAAAAGTACATTGTGAGCGGCTAGAGCATCTGATAATGTCTGAGCCGTATATCCAGCTGGGTTTGTGGGAAATAGCTGTTGATATGCTTGCATCACCCATGCAGGAGTTACCCTGAGTGACTGTGGTCCCCCAAGGGTGCCCCCTACATTATTGCTGGCGGCAGGGGTGGCGGCTGAGGTCGATGAGTCGCCTCCACCGCAGGAAGCTAAAACCATAGCACTTGCTGCGCAAATAAAAAGATTTAGTGTTGATCGATTCTTCATAATTAATCCGTATTCGTTAGTGATATTCATTAACTAGATAAGCTAGAGCATTCTTAAAGCCGGTTAAAAATCTTCAAGGCGCATAAAAACTGATAGTTGTTGCATAGCGCTACTACCCTGACCCCCACAAGCATTCAATATCTGAGGCGCACTGAAGGTGAGTATCGGTAAATAGATTTTGATATTCATCAGTAATTCTATTAAGTTCAAGTGATGCTATTTTTGAGCCCAGCAAAGGGATTTAGCAAAAATCAATGAAAGGGCTTGATGACTAACAACAAGTGCCTGATATTTGTATAACCTAGCTTAATAGATATTAGCCATAAAGAAAATAGTTTTTATTACTTCTTTAATATTTATAGAGGTTTTCCACCTAAATGGGCAATAAAAAAGCCCGGCGTACCGGGCTTTTCTTGATGAAGTTGGCTAATTAGTTAGCGCGGCTACGGTATTCACCAGTGCGAGTATCGATCTCGATCTTGTCACCAGTATTGCAGAACAAAGGAACTTGCAATTCATAGCCAGTGGCCAATTTTGCGTTCTTCAATACTTTGCCTGAGCTGGTGTCACCCTTAACTGCTGGCTCTGTGTAAATAATTTCACGAACCAGTGAGTTAGGCATTGCAACAGAAAGGGCTTTACCTTCGTAGAACACCACTTCGCATGGCATGCTTTCTTCGAGGTAGTTCAATGCATCACCCATGAACTCAGCTTCAACTTCATACTGGTTGTATTCAGTATCCATAAACACATACATTGGATCTGCGAAGTAAGAGTAAGTACATTCTTTCTTATCGAGAATCACAACATCAAACTTGTCATCTGCTTTGTAAACGCCTTCGTTCGGCGCGCCAGTTAACAAATTCTTAAATTTCATTTTTACAACAGAGGAGTTGCGGCCAGAGCGGCTATATTCGGCCTTTAAAACGACTTGGGCATCAGTACCAATCATGACTACGTTACCAACGCGGAGTTCTTGTGCTGTTTTCATCTTGCTATTCCTGGGGGCAGAGCTATTTTTCTGCGGTTTTTATCAAAAACAAGATTGTAACCGCCCGCAAGCCTTTATTGCTTGGGATTAGGTGACAAAGCGGATTAAACGCGCTGGCAAGCCACCATCCGCTTGTTTTTCAAGTAAATGCTTACGCCAGGCCTTCGCATGCGTATTCCAGCTGTTTAGGCCTTTAAACCATTCGCTGGGCATCGCCCAGGTCATGGCGGCAATCGTAGCTAGCCTTAATTCTTGGCTGGCTTGCTCTAGATATAGATCTAGAAAGGCGGCTAATTTCACTTCGTGGGCGCGATCTTCTTGTGGGTAGATATGCCAAATAAATGGTTTCCCCGCAAGTTGGGCGCGCACAAAAGAATCCTCTCCGCGCACAATATTAAAGTCGCATTGCGATAGCACCCAGTCATATTCGTCCTGAGATACAAATGGCATGGAGAGTAATTGCAAATTCGCTGGCAATTTAACTGGCTGCTCACCATAAAGACTGAGTTGCTCAGCATGACCATGAGCAAGTAAGACATCAATCTCTTCACCAAGACAAGCTAAGTCATCTAACCATTTCTTGAGAGGCGCTCCTGGATAGCAAAAAACACTGATCCGTTTTGCTCCGGGTCGTAATTGAGACCAGATGCTTTTTAGATCCCTGGGGATATGTTTATTGGTGAGATGTCCCTCTGCGGGAACGGGATCAAGTAATAGTCCACCTACCTCATCTTGAAAGCCGGGAAAGAAGAAATACTTCGGAATGCCGTGTGACTGAGGTGACGCCTTGCCATGAAAATCCATCACCCAGGGCTCTGCGCTTAGGTATTCCAAGTTCATGATGATGGGTTTAATAGGGGCAATAAATAGGCCTGCAAGATAGCGTTCTGGTAAGTCGCAGCCAAATGCTTCAACCACTACGTCAGGCATTTGTACTGGATGGCGGGCGTTAGCATGGCTAGCCTCCCATGGTTGCAGATCAATTTTTTGCTTAATCGATGGATCCACTCCTGATGCGAGTAAATTAAGGGTTGGCAGATCATCGCAAAAAATACGGACCTCTTGCCCATGAATGCTTGATAAGCTTCGGGCTAGACGCCAGCAAACACC
>CANBSM010000044.1 GCA_947372155.1 Burkholderiaceae bacterium | reverse complement strand
CAGATGAATTGGACTGACATATTCATCCGTAGGCCAGTGCTTTCCATGGTGGTGAGTGCTTTGGTGTTGATTTTTGGTTTAAAGGCAATTGGTTCTTTGCCTGTAAATCAATACCCGCAAACGCAAAATGCGATTGTGACAATTACTACGGCCTACTATGGTGCCGATCCTGAAACGATTGCAGGCTTTATTACTCAACCCCTGGAAGCTTCTATAGCTCAGGCGCAAGGAATTGATTACCTATCCTCAGCTAGCGTCAGTGGTGTTTCAACTATTACTGCAACGCTCAAGTTGAACTATGACTCAAACGCAGCCTTAACTCAGATACAGACTCAAATTAGTGCGGTTAAGAATCAGTTGCCACCTCAGGCACAGCAACCGATTTTGACAGTGCAGGTGGGCCAGTCCACTGCTGCGATGTATATGGGTTTCTATAGCGATGAAATCCCTAACAACGCCATTACTGATTATCTATTGCGTGTTGTAAAGCCAAAGCTGGACTCTGTTGAGGGAGTTCAAAACGCAGAGATTACTGGGGGGCGAAAATTTGCCCTGCGCGCCTGGTTGGATCGCGAGAAGATGGCTGGCTTAGGCGTGGGCGCTGATGATGTCTATAGTGCCATGTCAGCAAACAACTACCTCTCAGCAGTTGGAAGCACCAAAGGTGAAATGGTCTCAGTCGACTTAGTTGCCGGCACTGACTTGCATACGCTTGATGAGTTTCGTAAGCTAGTAATCAAAAAAGATGGCGTGAACATTGTTTACTTAGATCAGGTGGCTACTGTTACTTTAGGATCTGAGGACTACAACACCAATGTTGCATTCAGTGGCAAGAAGTCAGTATTTATTGCCATCAAGGTTGCGCCGCAAGCCAATCTATTAGATGTGGCTCAACGCGTTCGTGATGTGGTGCCCGATATTCAGAAGCAATTACCAATCGGCATGACTGGCAAGATTGTTTATGACTCCACTAAATTTATTACCAGCTCTATTGATGAAGTGGTATCTACTTTGCTGGAAGCTTTAGTCATTGTGACAGTGGTGATTTACCTCTTCTTGGGTAGCGCTCGTGCTGTTGCTGTTCCGGTGATTGCGATGCCTTTATCATTGATTGGCACCTTCTTTCTCATGCAAGTTCTGGGTTATTCGATTAACTTACTTACCCTTCTGGCGTTGGTTTTGGCAATCGGTTTGGTGGTGGACGATGCCATCATCGTGGTGGAAAACGTTGACCGTCACATGAAGGAAGGCAAATCTCCATTAGAGGCATCTTTAATCGCTGCCCGCGAATTAGGAGGCCCTATTTTGGCAATGACGGTAGTGCTGATTGCGGTTTACATCCCGATTGGCTTCCAGGGTGGGCTGACAGGGGCGCTGTTTACAGAATTCGCCTTTACTTTAGCTAGCGCAGTAGCTGTCTCGGGATTGATTGCCTTAACACTCTCACCCATGATGTGTTCTCGCATCTTTACCGAAGAGCAAGAGGCCTCACCTTTTGTGCAAAAGATTGATCGTATTTTTGAGAAGGTGCATCACAGCTATCAAACCACTTTGCGTGATTTGCTAAGTACATGGCAGGTCATCATCGTGATGGGAGTCATCTTGCTGGGCGGTGTAGCTTATTTATATTCGACTGCGCGTGCTGAATTGGCGCCAACAGAGGATCAAGGTATTGTGTTGATGCAGGCATCAGGACCTCCCAATAGTACGGTTACGCAAATGCAGACTTATGCAGATCAAATCTATGCAATTGCTGCTGCAGAACCAGAATATGAGCAAGCTTTCCAGATTACTGGTCCAACCTCGAGCTTTGGCGGTATCTTACTTAAAGACTGGGGTGAGCGTAGTCGTAATGCAACCAAGTTCCAGGAAGATATGCAGCAAAAGTGGAACAGCATCGCAGGCGCGCGGGTTGCCGCCTTTCAGTTTCCAGCATTACCGGGCGCACAAGGCTTGCCAGTACAAGTGGTTATCAATACAACTGAATCTTATGCGGCGTTAAACGAAGTCTCCCAAGCAGTGCTTGATAAGGCGCGCCGAAGTGGCAATTTCTTCTTCGTGGATTCGGATCTTAAGATTGATAAGCCACAAGACGTACTGGAAATTGATCGAGAAAAAGTAGCAGCATTAGGTATGACTCAGCAACAAGTCGGTTCAGCCTTATCTGCTGCATTAGGTGGTGGATATGTGAATTACTTCTCGGTAGCGGGACGCTCTTATCGCGTGATTCCGCAAGTGAAGCAAGTGGATCGTCTAAACCCAGATCAAATCTTAGATTACTACATTCGCACGCCTAGTGGCGCGATGGTTCAAGCGCGCACTATTGCAACGATTAAACAAAGAGTGGTGCCGCAATCTATCAATCACTTCCAGCAATTAAATTCCGCAACGATTTCTGGAGTAAGCACCCCATTCATCTCGCAAGCTGATTTATTGGAGTTTATGCGCCAGACCCTGAAAGAGGTTGCGCCTAATGGTTACAGCATGGACTATGCGGGTCCATCACGCCAATTTATGGCTGAGTCTGGCGGCTTTTTGGTGACCATGTTCTTTGCGATCTTGATCGTGTTCTTGGTGCTTGCAGCACAGTTTGAAAGTTTCCGTGATCCGATTGTGATTTTGGTTTCCGTACCGCTAGCCTTATTCGGTGCCCTGATCTTTATTAATTTAGGATTTACCACCTTAAATGTCTATACCCAGGTTGGTTTAGTTACTCTGATGGGCTTGATTAGTAAGCACGGTATTTTGATTGTGGAGTTTGCGAATGAGTTGCAAGAAGCAGGGCGTAGCAAGCTTGATGCCATCGTTGAAGCAAGTAGTGTTCGTTTGCGCCCTATTTTGATGACTACTGCAGCGATGGTTTTGGGCGTACTGCCTTTAGTGATTGCTTCTGGGGCAGGCGCTGCTGGACGTAAATCGATGGGTATTGTGATTTTTACTGGACTATCAATTGGTACGCTGTTTACACTCTTTGTAGTGCCGGCAATGTACTTATTTATTGGTGCTGATCACCACGCCAAGAAATTCAAGCAGCAGTAAAAAATCAAATCAGAAAAACTATTTAACGATATTGAGTTCTTTTTCAGCAAATTCGCCAAAATAGGTTTCTGTTCTTAATTGTTTTAACCAGCGCTCAACGTTTTTAAGTTCGCTGCGTGGACCAGTTTTTTCTGGAAATGTGTCATTCAACAAAATCCAGCGATGTACGCCTAGAGCCACCACAATGTCGCCAATATTAAATTGATTGCCCGAGCAATACGCTTGCGATCCGAGTACTTGATCTAGCAAGCCTAGCGTTTTATTTGTCTTTTGATAGCATTTAAGTAAGACATCGTAGTTGCGCTCTGCCTCAGGGGTTCTAGTTAGCCCTAAAAATGTAGTGCGTAATGGAGGCCAAAAAGTTGCCAATTGCCAATCCATCCACTTTTCTGAGTTGTATTGAGCGGCAACGTCTTTTGGAAAGCGTCCCTTTTTGTCGTACTGCGACACCAAGTAACGCATGATGGTATTGGACTCCCAAAGCACCAGACCCCCATCTTCAAGAGTGGGTACAAGCCCATTCGGATTCATTTTGAGAAATTCTGACGTGTTATTAAGACCAAAATGCAGGCCAGCATCGATCCGCTCAAAATCTTTGCCTTCTATGAATCCAAGCTCAGCAAGACACCACAATACTTTTTGAACGTTAATAGAACTTTTGCGACCCCATAAACGCAGCATGGTATTTCCTTGAGAAGATGATTTGTATTAGCTAGTCTTAGCTTCTGTGAAATCGAGACCAACAAAATTGCTACGGGCAAAAATGAGGGGCTCTCGTTCGGGATAATTTTTTAATTGAACGACTTTAGCAACAATGATGTTGTGATCGCCGCCAATGTGAACGCAAACGGTTTCACATTCGTAATACGCAACGCAATGTTCGATTTGCGTTAATCCGCTAGCCGCTAGCTTGTGATCAATGCCCTTAAATTGATCGGTCTTCACTGTCGCGAAATGCATCGCCAAATTCTCTTGCGAGCGTTCTAGAACGTGAATCAAATGTTTCTTGCCTAATTCAACCCATGGCATGAGACGTGAATGTTTCTTAAGGCTCCACAGAATAAGTGGCGGCTCAAGCGAGACGGTATTAAAAGAGCTAATCGTGATGCCATGAGAATTATTTTCTTCATCAAGGCAAGTGATAACAGTGACCCCAGTTGCAAATGATGCAAAACCTTTACGTAGCTCTTGTGAGGTAAACGGGGCCATTAGTATTTGCTTACTTGACTTCAGCTTTTGCTGTAGCGGTAATTGTTGTGCCAGGAATAGGAATTAAGATTTCGTTTTCTTCGGCTTTTACACACTTGAAGCGATATTCTTTGCCCGCCTTAGATAAAAAGCTAGCACCCTCATAAAAATCATCTTTACAAGTCTTGGTGGCGAAATCCATGACATCTTGCGGCGCAGCACTAGAGGTGATGAGGCGCATATTGCCCATGGACATATTAATTTGGGTGGAATAGCAGCCAGACAGCACTAAGCCAGAAATCGTAGTTAATAGTAGAATTTTTTTCATGGAAACCTCCATAATCAGCAATGCTCGTTAGGATAAACCTATTAAGCAATTGCTGCGGGGAAAATACCTCGTTCTAAAAGGAAGAGACATGTTTAAAGCAATATTGGTAAATAAAGATGATCAAGGGTATCGCGCAGAATTGGCTCAGGTAGATGAGGCTAGCCTCCCAGAGGGCGATGTTCGCGTAAAGGTCCTGTATTCCACTCTCAACTATAAGGATGGCCTGGCTATCACCGGTAAAGGCCCAGTGGTGAGAAGCTTTCCAATGGTGCCGGGCATCGATTTTGCTGGTGAGGTGATGGAAAGCGCTAGCCCCGACTTCAAAGCTGGCGATATGGTGCTCCTCAACGGCTGGGGAGTTGGCGAAGGGCATTGGGGTGGTTTAGCTCAGCAGGCTCGTGTGAAGGCTGATTGGTTGATTCCGCTGCCCAAGGGATTTACTGCTAAACAAGCATTAGCCATTGGCACTGCAGGCTATACCGCCATGCTCTGCGTTATGGCGCTTCAAAAGCACGGACTCAAGCCAAGCGATGGCGAGGTTTTGGTAACCGGAGCTGCTGGTGGCGTTGGTAGCTTTGCAATTACCCTCCTTAGTAAGCTGGGTTTTACAGTTGTTGCCAGCACTGGTCGTATGGCTGAAGCGGATTACCTCAAGAAATTAGGTGCAACCGAGGTAATTGATCGGGCTACTTTATCTGCTCCCGGCAAGCCATTAGCAAAGGAGCGTTGGGCTGCAGTGGTTGATAGCGTAGGTAGTCACACCTTGGCTAATGCTTGTGCTCAGACCAAGAGCGATGGCGCAGTTGCCGCCTGTGGATTAGCTCAGGGCATGGATTTCCCATCCTCAGTGGCACCATTTATTTTGCGCGCAGTCACTTTATACGGCATTAATAGCGTTACTGTGCCACGCGCAAAACGTATTGCTGCCTATGAGCAATTGAGTCAGTTGGTGGATCTGAAAACCTTAGATGAAATCTTTCATGAGATTACGCTTGAGGAATCGATCAAATGCGCACAAGAATTAATGGCGGGTAATGTGCGTGGACGTTTGATTGTCGACGTCAATAAATAAAACAGAAATTAAGATTAGTTTTACTGCGGTGCTTGGGGTTTGCGACTTGGTAGTTGTGAGCAGACTTCAAGCTTCTCAGGATTAGTCAGGTCTGACCAGTCAGCAATTTCAGTCAAGGTACGATAGCAGCCACGACAGTAACCATTTTCAGGATTAATGTCACACCAATTAATGCAGGGCGATGGAACTGTTGTCAAAGCATACCTAGAAGTAAAAAATCAATCAATAACACTAAGTCATGAATACACAAAACAAAGCAAGTGCACAAGCTGCAGTCCATTATCCCTTAGGAGACACACTTCCGGAAGTGGGTAGCAGTATCGAGGTTGCACCAGGTGTGCGCTGGATCAGAATGCGCCTGCCCTTTGCTTTAGATCACATCAATCTTTGGCTGTTGCGCGATGAAATTGATGGTGTTGCGGGTTGGACGATTGTGGATTGCGGGATTGCCAATGATGAGACAAGAGCTTCTTGGGAGCAGGTATTTGCAACGCAGCTAGAAGGCATGCCAGTCTTGCGCGTGATCGTGACTCATATGCACCCTGACCATGTAGGGCTTTCCCAATGGCTTTGTGAAAAATGGCATGTTCCGATGTGGATTTCCATGACAGATTATTTGACTGCGCAATGGTTAAGTTGCAAAGAGGGCGGCGCTGCAGTTGGGTCACGCGCTGGCAGTGGCGGTTCTGCGGATCACTTCCAAAGACATGGCTTAACAACCGCAGAAGATTTAGAAAAAATTCGAGGGCGCTCAAATTATTACAGCAATATGGTTCCTGGAGTGCCGCGACAATACCGCCGCATTATTGATGGCGAACTAATTTCGATTGGCGGCCGTGCGTGGCAAGTCATCATGGGTTATGGACATGCACCTGAGCATGCTTCTCTGTTTTGTAAAGAACTGGGAGTGCTCATCTCCGGAGATATGTTGTTACCCCGCATCTCGACCAATGTCAGTGTCTATGATGCAGATCCAGATGCCGATCCACTCGGATTGTATTTAGACTCTATTGAAAAATATTTAGTGCTGCCTGAGGATGCTTTAGTGCTTCCTTCGCACGGCAAACCATTTACTGGGATCAGACCACGCGTTGCGCAACTGAAAGCCCATCATGATGAGCGCTTGGCAGATACATTAGGCGCATGCAAAAAACCGGCACATGCTCGGGAGATTGTGCCAGTTTTATTTAAACGTGAATTAGATATTCATCAACTCACATTTGCGATGGGCGAGGCTATTGCTCATCTGAATTACCTACTTCGTCGAGGAAAGTTGCGTCGCCAGCTTTGCGAGGACGGCGTGTTGCGGTTTTCCGCGGTTTAGCGCTAGTCGTTTTCGTTTCTGACTCTTTCTTTGGGGTGCTGGCTGCAGAGCTAGCTGCTGAGACAGCATCGCCAAAGGATTTGAGGGCCATCATGGTGGCATGTTGAACTTCTAGGCCCTGAATGGTCGATTTGAGAATGTTGAGGTTCATATTGAGCCAGTTTTCAACGCTTTTCAGATCTTTAATACGCTTTTCAAGCTCCTCTACATCGAGACCGGGAAAAGCCGATGCGAAGCCCCCAGCAGCCTTAGAGGCGTCTGCCGTAAAGGGAAACTGTCCTGCTTGACCTGCGGCACCTTGTCCCCACATCGTTTTAAGCATATCTAGGCTTTGATTGAATTCTGGAATGGTTCCAAACATAGGGGGCTCCGAGGTAAATGAAAAGTGGCTTTTCCAATAGAATAAGGGATTCTAGAGATTAATCCCGGTTTAACAATGCAATCTAATGGTTTGTCCCAGCCCTACACCCGCGGTCACGAGCTCCCTGAGCTTTTGAAGCAGCGCATCCTGATTTTGGATGGCGCCATGGGCACCATGATTCAGCAATACAAGTTCACTGAGGCAGACTATCGTGGTTTGCCGGGGAATGGCCGTTTTGCTGACCATCCTGGCGACATCAAAGGCAATAATGAGTTGCTGGTTCTGACGCAACCCCAAATTATTAGCAAAATTCATGAGCAGTATTTGGATGCTGGTGCAGACATTATTGAAACCAATACTTTTGGTGCCACTTCAGTAGCGCAAGAAGATTACAAAATGGCTGGCTTAGCTCGTGAAATGAATGAAGTCTCTGCCAAATTGGCGCGCGCTGCTTGTGAAAAATACAGCACTCCCGATAAACCTCGTTTTGCTGCTGGTGCAATTGGACCTACACCTAAGACGGCAAGTATTTCACCGGACGTCAATGACCCAGGTGCGCGCAATGTTACCTTTGATGCTCTGCGCGCATCCTATCGCGAGCAGATTGAGGGGTTGTTTGCGGGTGGCGTTGATTTATTTTTAGTTGAAACCATTTTTGATACGCTCAATGCCAAAGCGGCATTGTTTGCGCTCGATGAATTTTTTGAAGAGACTGGCGAGCGTTTGCCAGTCATGATTTCTGGAACTGTGACCGATGCATCTGGTCGTATTTTGTCTGGCCAAACGGTGGAGGCATTCTGGAATAGTTTGCGCCATATTAAGCCGCTGACCTTTGGTTTGAACTGCGCATTGGGTGCCGCTTTAATGCGCCCTTATATTGCAGAGCTAGCAAGGATTTGTGATGCTGCAGTTTCCTGCTACCCCAATGCAGGCTTGCCTAATCCGATGAGTGACACAGGCTTTGATGAGACGCCAGAAATTACTTCTAGCCTAGTGGATGGTTTTGCTAAGGATGGCTTGGTCAATTTGGTTGGTGGTTGCTGTGGCACGACACCTGATCACATTCGCGCAATTGCTAATGCTGTAGCCAAACGAAAGCCTCGTGCTTTCTATCGTGAGAATGCAGAGGTTTTGGCATGAGCAAGATAGAGAAAAAAGTAATGCCAGCGATGAAGTTATCAGGGCTTGAGCCGTTTAACGTTACTACCGATGTTGGCTTCGTCAATATTGGTGAGCGCACGAACGTCACAGGTTCAAAAGCATTTTCTAGAATGATTTTAAATAATCAATTTGATGAAGCGCTGGTTGTAGCGCGTCAGCAGGTTGAGAACGGTGCACAAGTCATCGATATCAATATGGATGAGGCGATGCTAGATTCTGAAGCGGCTATGACGCGCTTCTTAAACTTAATTGCCTCCGAACCTGATATTGCACGCGTGCCCATCATGATTGACTCCTCCAAGTGGAGCGTGATTGAGGCGGGCTTGAAATGTATTCAAGGTAAACCTATTGTTAACTCGATCTCCCTGAAAGAGGGTGAAGAGTCTTTCAGAAAACAAGCGCGTTTAATTCGTCGTTATGGCGCCGCTTCTGTAGTGATGGCGTTTGATGAAGTAGGTCAAGCCGATACGTTTAAGCGTAAGA
>CANBSM010000043.1 GCA_947372155.1 Burkholderiaceae bacterium | reverse complement strand
CCACTGAAACGATTTTTACTGGTGACAGCCAATGCCCTTGCCTTATCGCCTTTATATAAAGGGAGGCCTACTGGCATGCCTGCAAAATAAAAATCAATCTGCCCGCCCACTAAGTCTGTAGCAGCGGGTGAGCCACCCTTGTATGGAATATGAATTGCCTGCAATCCAGTAGTGGCGAGAAATAATTCGCCAGCCATATGATCGGAATTACCAATTCCTGAAGAGCCAAAACTCAATTTACCTGGCTCGGCTTTAAGCATGGCCATTAAATCCGCAACACTCTTGGCTGGTGAATTGTTATTCACAATCAGGATATGAGGAGTTGCCGCGACCCCAACGACCGGCAATAAATCTTTTTGGCCATTGAACGGTAGTTTTGGATTGGCTGCCACATTAATGGCGAGGCCATTTTGCGCGAACAAAATGGTGTAGCCATCAGGGGCACTTTTTGCAACCGCATCTGCCGCCAAACTTCCTGCTGCGCCGCCGCGATTCTCAACAATAATGGGCTGCTTTAAAGCAATACTGAGATCATTGGCAATCATTCTGCCGACAATATCAGTAGAGCTTCCTGGCGCATAACCAATCATCATCTTGATGGGTTTATCAGGGTAGGCAGCCCATGCTGCCCCCGCAAATACTGGAACAACCGCCGGAACAACTACCGCACTTATTACTATGTTTTTTATTAGTTTTTTAAACATATGTCTCCTCCAGTAATTTAGTATTTTTTAAAACGTTAAAGCAGGGATGCCGCATTCCTGAGCGCAGGTATTCAATGCCACTAGCAGCTCGGGCGAGACGGGGATACCCCTTTCACTTCTTTCTGCCATTGTTTTTGCTGCGCCTTCACCTGGCACACGAATTTCTTTAACGCCAGGCAATGTTGAGGAATTTTTGAGGTCATTGACCAAGGCAATTACTCTGTTAATAAACTCTTCTGTGTTTCCAAATGCACTTGGATCGACTGCAATAATCGTTTGCCCCGTGTTTGTAACCAAGTCGTGATGAGCGTTGAAATCGATTGTTCCTTTGCCAACTGCTGCATTGTTAAGTGCCCCTGCAAGCAAGCCAATCATGACTGCTAAGCCGTAACCCTTATAACCACCAATGGGCAATAAAGATCCTTCGGCAGATTTTTTAGGGTCTGTAATTGGCTTACCCTGGCGATCAATCATCCAGTCATTTGGAATGGACTCTCCCTTTTGTGCAGCTACTTTTACTTTGCCATAGGCCGCTACAGTAGTAGCAATATCCAAAAGCACTGTAGGGCCATCGCCTGCTGGCACCGCAATCGCAATTGGATTGGTTGATAACAATAAATCAATGCCGCCCCATGGAGCCATATGATTTGCATTACCAACAGCCATATAAATACCGATATAACCCTGCTCCGCTAATTTACGAACATACACCGAAGCGGCGCCTGAATGATTGCCGTAGTGACTGCCAATCCAACATACGCTGTGCTGCTTCACTTTTTCGATAGCAAGGTCTACAGCCCTATTCATGACCAAGTGCCCTAAGGCATTGTCACCATTAATCAACGCGGTTGCACCCTGCTCGCGCTCAATATGAATATTGGGATGCAAATTAACGCCGCCAGCCCGAATTCTTTTTAAATAGGCGGGCAAGCGAAAAATACCATGTCCATCCGCACCAACGAGGTCAGACTGCACCATGAGGCTGGCAATGATATTTGCATCACTTGCAGGAACTTTCTCTGCTTGAAGTGCGCCCGAGATAAATTGCTCGGCATCCGCTATAGATAAATAATTCATTGTGGTTTAAGCCTCTGAGTTCGCTTTAAATTCCATACTGTAAACATATTTATTCTCCGGATGATGCGTTACCGTCACTTCAAATAACTTATCCTGATCATCAAAATAGCGGCGAATAATGACGAGACATGCAGTGTCAGACTTGATGTGGAGTTTTTCTGCAATCTCTGGCGATACCTGAGAGGCATACACATCCACTTCCGCCCTCTCGATACGGGCGCCATATTTTTCCTCAATCTGCTCGTACACCATTACCTGGGTATGCTCCGGATCTTTTGTCAACGAAGCAAACTGGGGCAATATATAAATATCCGTCCAAGCAATGACCTCCTCTGCCTGTTGACGCTTTCGAATTCCGCCAATGTGATACCAAGAAGATCCAATCGGCGCCCCCACAATCTGACTTAAAGACTTATCTAGCTCAATAAATTCTTCGACTAAGTTCTGACGATAGGTATCACGTGAATAACTCAGGATATCAATTGGAGAGTTATAGCTTTGGGTGAAACGACGCAAGCGCTGCCTGGACACTACTTTTGTAGGCGCACCTTGATGACGATAAATAAGGCCATTAGCCTCCAGAATTTGCAATGCATGCCGCAGTGTATGCCGACTAGACTGAAAATCCCTACAAAGATCCGCCTCGGCAGGCAAGACGGATCCCACGGGCCAATCACCGTTATAAATACGCTGCTCAAGCGTTTTTGCTAGAGACTTATATAACGGTGATCGCTCACTCAATTTAAGACAGTCCAAACATTTTTTTACCGGCGACTGGCAGACGCGCTTTAAGAATATCGCCAGATAAAGACTCAGTAATGTAGAGATCTTTTCCGTCCGCTCCACCAAAACACATATTAGCCAAATGATGATGATGTGGGTTCTCAGAGTAGATCAAATGGGTCGGCAACATATTGTTATCAAATCTCCAGATTCCAATCCCGAGGTGGCATACCAACAAGCCATTCTCTGAGTCCATTTCAATACCATCTGGACCTGCAACACCACCTGTTAACTGTATCGCAACGCCTGTTTTGGAAACAGAGCCATCAGCCATCAAAGGCAATCTCCAGATTTGTTGAGATCTAGTAGCCGCAACAAATACATGCTTTTCTTGAGTGTTCAAAGTAATACCGTTTGGGCTTGGTACATTCAGCGCCAAACGATCCAACTGACCATTAGCACGCAGTCTAAATACGCGGCCAGTTGGGTCAGCAATGCCAGTCTGACCTTGGTCAGTGAAATACAAATCACCATTCGAAGCAAAGTGTAGATCGTTCAAGCCTTTAAAGTTTTCGCTATACATTGATCCCAAGATAGTTTCAATTTTTCCAGTCTTTGGATCTAGCGCTAACAAACCTGCTTTGTAGTCACAAATAAAAGCGCGACCATCTTTATGAAACTTCATGCCGTTTGGCCAACCATCATATTGAGTAATCAACTCCCACTCGCCCTTGGTATCAATGCGGAAAATACGGCCAAAGGGAATATCGACAAACCACAAATTACCTTCACGATCGAATGAAGGTCCCTCTAAAAAGCACTCCACTTCTGCGCCTTGACGATTAGGATCGGACCATCCTGTACGGGATTTTTTGCGAAACTTCTCTGGCATGGTTGAAAAAACTTCCGTTTTAATTTTCTCAACGGGCTGGAAAGGGTTGTGCATCGTCATGGGGAGATCTCCTAGGGTAAGTTATACGGATAAGTATGTTTTATTAATAAACAATTAAACCATAAATAATGATAACCTACGGTAATTATTGATCAGCATTGATCAAGCTCTATTTATAACTTAACCGTATAGGTTTAAAAACATGAAATCTGTAGCTGTTATTGGAACCGGAATCATGGGTGCTGGCATTGCAGCTGGCTTTATTGCCCAAAACATACCCGTCGTCATATTGGGTAGAACAAAAGATAAGGCTGATGCCTGTTTGGATAAAGCCATCAGTCTTGCAAAGAAAATTGGTATGGTTGGAGCCAACGCCACCAAAGATGAAGCTGACATTAAGAAACAGCAATTCTTTGGGATCCTAGAGGATTGGCAAGAGTGGAACCAATCCTCTTGGGTGATTGAGACAGTTGCCGAGAACTTAGAACTAAAACAAAAAGTTTTCCAATATCTCGATCAAGTCGTTCCGGCAGATGTTCCTATTGGCAGCAATAGTTCGGGCTTCCCTATTAGCAAAATTGCAGAAGGTCTCAAAACTGCAAACCGCATGATGGGTGCGCACTATTTCATGCCTGCAGAAGTTGTCCCCTTGGTTGAAATTGTCATGGGACAAAAAACAGAACTTAAATATGCGGAGCAAGCTTGCGAACTGTATAGGGCTATCGAAAAGAAGCCCGTGCTGGTAAAGAAGGATATTCCTGGATTTTTAGCGAACCGTATTCAACATGCCTTGATGAGAGAGGCGCTCTCGCTCGTACAAGAAGGAATTGCTACGCCAGCTGATATTGATGATGCTGTGAGGTATAGCTTTGGCTTCCGTTACGCCGCTGTAGGCCCAATGACACAAAAAGAAATTTCAGGTTGGGATGGTATGGCGAATGCCGCTAAGGAAATTTATCCCTCACTCTCCAACATCACCACACTACCTCCAAAAGTAGTGCAACTCATGGCTGATGGGAAAACAGGTATGAAAGCTGGTGAAGGATTTAGGAAGTGGAGCCCAGAAGAAATCAAAACTGTTTCTGACTCCTACTCCCGTAGGTTGAAGGCTGCTTTTGACGTTCTTAATATTGAATGAGCGAGCAACCTTGAGCGACAGCATCTTTCACACGATCGAGGTTGGGAGTAATCCCGATGCCAATAGAGTTCAATTGGGCGACATCCAGATGGCCGCGAGTTGCGGTTAATGGACGATCACAGATATCAAAGCGTAGATATTGATTTGACATGCTAAATCCCCAAGGTACATCTCCTATTGCAAAACCGATGGATGCTGTTGCAGCTCCCGCTAAAGATGTTTCTGCTACTTTGCAAGCTAAGTTAAGTTTTAGATTGTTTGCTCGCAGGGTCTGTGCGCTTTTGCAGGCCGCCAGTACACCGCCGGTTTTAATGAGTTTTAGACTGGCGCCATCAAGGGCCTTAGCTTTCATAAATTCCTCTACCTCATCTGCCCCATGGATAGATTCATCCAAGCCAATTGGAATTGGGGATTGCTGCTTGAGCATGACGAAATCAGCCATTGCAGAATCTGCGTTAATCAGCTGTTCAGCAAAAGACAGTTTGCATGCCTGCTTTGAGGTACAAAACTGTATAGCCTCTTCTAATGACATTGCGCCGTTAGCATCCACCGAAATGACGTCGCCCTCGAGCAGATCTGAGAGCGCCTTGACACGATGTAAATCTTCTTCTACTGATAAAGAACCAATCTTTATTTTCCAATGCTTAAATCCTGCTTCACGATATGATTTTGCGTCAGCGATTTCTTTTTCTAGTGAACCGCCAAGCATACGCAGCAAGGGAATCTCGGCCACTTCCGGTGAAGCGACACCTACAGCAAATGAGCGTAAATATTTCCACAACGCGATCGAATTTTTCTGTGTATATAGATCCAGTAATGCCATCTCTAAACAAGACTTAGCTGATGGATTGCCATACAAAATTGCATCAAACAGTTTAGAAAAATCCTTAGGATCGCCCCACTCAATTGCACGTGCTTTTTCTACCAAATACTTTACGCTCGCTAACAGGCTTTCGAGAGTCTCACCAGTCATGAGAGGTGCAACAGATGCCTCACCCCAGCCTTGGCGACCCTCTTCATCGGTGAGGCAAAGCAATACGGTTTTAGCATCCACAATCAATTCTTTTGCCATCTTGATCGGTTCAATAAGCGGGATTGAAAGCGGAAAGATGGTTGCCTGAGTGATTTTCATTTTTTTACACAATATTTAAATAAGAATAAACAATAAGAATACGGAGAACATTACATGAGAAAAATCTTTATTGCATTATCGCTACTTAGCATTGGCTTTACCAACAGCATACAGGCGCAGAGCTATCCTGCTCAACCTATCAAGCTCATCGTTCCATTTGCTGCGGGCGGGCCTTCTGATGTTTTAGCTAGAGGCTTTACTCCCAAGCTTGGCGAAAACCTTGGTCAACCTATCATTATTGAAAACAAACCAGGCGCAGGCGCCAATCTTGCTGCTGAGTATGTAGCCAATTCCAAACCAGATGGCTATACCCTTTTTCTTATGATGGTAGGCACCCAAGCCATTAATGAAACGCTTTACAAAAAGCTGAACTACAACCTCGTTAAAGATTTTGCACCAGTAAGTTTGGTCGCATCTTCATCGCTATTATTTGTAGCTAACCCCTCGGCACCTTTCAAAACAATTCCAGAACTCATTGCCTACGCGAAAGCGAACCCCAATAAAGTGAGCTTTGCCTCATCAGGCGCTGGCACACCACTTCACCTTGGTGGCGAACTATTTAATACCCAAGCGGGAACCGATATTTTGCATGTCCCTTATAAAGGTGCCGCACCAGCATTAACTGATGTACTTGGCGGTCAAATTGAAACTGCGCTCGTCGGAACGCCAGCAGCTTTACCCTATGTACGCTCTGGAAAATTGATACCACTAGGGATTACTAGCCTTAAACGCTCTCCAAGCGCCCCAGAAATTCCAGCGATTTCAGAGTACCTACCTAAATTTGAAGTTGAGCTTGTATACGCAATCGTCGCACCAGCACGGACACCAAAAGCGATTGTCGATAAACTCAATGCACAACTCATTAGTGTGCTTAACAATCCAGAAATCAAAGCGCAAATTAATGGCAAAGGCTTTGAAGTGGTCACCAGTACTCCAAACTATTTGGGTGACTACATTAAGTCCGAAGTGGCTAAGTGGGCCCCTATTGTCAAGAAATCTGGCGCAACTGCTGAATAATTAAACTATTGAATTGAAAGAAACTCATGATTGAAATCTCTGAAAAAAAACTGGCTGGTCCTATTATTCGTCTTCATCCAAATGACAATATTGTGGTCGCACGCGTTGATGTTGGAATTGGCGCTGAGGTTCCCAGTGAGAAATTTACAAGTCGCAGCCAAGTGCCTGCTGGCTACAAGATTGCCACCAAAAAGATCCTTAAGGGCGAGCCAATTCTGAAATACAACGTCACGGTAGGTTTTGCCAATACCGACATTGAACCCGGCACGATGGTACATAGTCACAATACCGAGTTTCGTGAGTTTGATCGTGACTATGCTTATGCCAGCGAATATAAGCCGACCCAATTATTGCCTGAAGATCAACGAGCTACCTTTCAGGGTTATGTCAGGGCCAATGGAAAAGTAGGAACACGTAATTTCATCGGGATTCTATCGACAGTAAACTGTTCAGCAACTGTTGTGAACAAAATTGCAGATTGGTTTACCCCCGAAAGATTAAAAGATTTTCCCAATGTAGATGGAGTCGTGGCGTTTAGTCATGACATCGGTTGTGGCATGGAAATGAGTGGTGAGCCAATGCAATTGCTTCGCCGCACTATGGCTGGATACGCTCGTCACCCTAACCTAGCGGCTGCTCTGATTGTGGGTCTTGGTTGCGAGCGCAATCAATTAAAAGGCTTAATGGAGCAGGAAGACCTGGCCGAAGGAAATACACTGCATACCTTCATCATGCAAGAATCGGGCGGCACGCGCAAAACCATTGAGGCCGGCATCGAAGCTGTCAAAGCACTTCTGCCTGCAGCCAATCAAGCCAAACGGGAAACGGTTTCAGCAAGTCACCTAACTGTTGGCTTACAGTGTGGCGGCTCTGATGGCTTCTCCTCAATCACAGCCAACCCTGCACTAGGCGCTGCGATTGATATTTTGTCCCGTCATGGTGGCACTGGAATTCTTTCCGAGACACCAGAGATCTATGGCGTTGAACATACCCTCACCCGCCGTGCCGCTAGTAAAGAGGTGGGTGAAAAGCTCATTAAGCGAATTCGCTGGTGGAAGGATGAATACTCTGTTGGTAGAGATGTGCAAATTAATGGGCAAGTGAGTCCCGGTAATCAAATTGGTGGCTTAGCCAATATTTTTGAGAAATCCCTAGGCTCCTCTATGAAAGGTGGTACTGGTCCTCTAATGGAAGTCTATAAGTATGCTGAGCCAGTGAGCACTAAAGGTTTTGTATTTATGGATACCCCGGGATTTGATCCTGTATCTGCCACTGGCCAGATCGCTGGAGGCGCTAATCTGATTGCTTTCACTACCGGCCGTGGATCTATGTTCGGCTCTAAGCCTGCGCCCTGCATTAAGCTAGCCACGAATACCCCAATGTATCAACGCCTCACCGAGGATATGGATATTAATTGCGGTGAGATTTTGGATGGCACCGTCTCCGTTCAGGAGATGGGTCAGCGGATATTTGAGTTATTCCTGCGTACTGCCTCCGGGGAAGCCTCCAAAAGTGAGCTTCTTGGCCTGGGAGACTATGAATTTGTTCCCTGGCAAATTGGGGTAATGAGCTAATAGAACTGTAGAATTAATCCTATTAGCTCAACCCAGACAGAAACCGAACTGAAACAGGCTTATGAAATTTAGGGATTACTACGAAACGCTCGGCGTTGCTCGCAGCGCCACTGAGGCTGAGATTAAATCGGCCTATCGTAAAATGGCGCGCAAGTACCACCCAGATGTAAACAAAGAAGCTGGTGCCGAGGAGCAGTTCAAGCAAATCGGTGAAGCTTATGCCGTTTTAAAAGACACCGAGAAACGCGCAGCCTACGATCGCTTTGGCGAGAACTGGAAAAACGGTCAAGACTTTACCCCTCCCCCAAATTGGAATGAAGGTTTTGAATATTCTGATAGTGGTTTTGGTGGTGGTCATCCAGGCTACGGTGGAGGTTTTGAGGGCGATCAAAGCGAGTTCTTTGAATCCTTATTCGGCAGAGGTAATCACCGACAAGGTGGGCGAGGTGGTCATTCTCGTCAGGGTATGAATTTCAAAGGCCAAGATCATCATGCCAAAATTTTGATTGATCTTGCTGATGCGTATAACGGAGCCAAACGCACGATTTCATTACACATGCCTGCGCAAGATGCGAGCGGCCATGTCAGCACCCAAGAACGCAAGTTAGATGTCAGCATTCCTAAGGGCATTAAGGCCGGCCAAAATCTGCGACTATCTGGACAAGGTGGTCCCGGAGTTGGTGAAGGCCCTGCTGGCGACCTTTATCTCGAAATAGA
>CANBSM010000042.1 GCA_947372155.1 Burkholderiaceae bacterium | reverse complement strand
CTAAAACACCAACCTCTAAAAATCCAAGCTTTTGAACTCGAGCTAGGGCTTTGCGTGATTGTGATCCAGTCTCGCAAACCAATACTAGAGGGCGCTTACGATCCAACTTCAAAGTTTCAATAGCAGCCTCTAGACTGGCTACATTCGCCATCTTCGCGCCAGGTAGATGTCCCGCTTTAAATGCCTCTTCAGCACGTAAGTCCAAAACATGGGCTTTGCGGCGGTTTATCCAAATAGTCGCTTCAGTAGGCGACAAGCCTTTTCCGCTGATAAGCGTAGATAATGTGGGGAGGAAAAGCGCTGCGCCCGAAATAAGCAGAAGGGCAATAAGCGCTAAATTATCAATTTGCGTGAGAAAGTTCATCATCGGATTATAGAATGGCTCTATGAAACAACTTGTCCTTATTCGTCATGGCGAATCCGCCTGGAACCTTGAAAACCGCTTCACTGGCTGGGCGGACGTTGACTTAACCCCTAAAGGTGCTGAACAGGCCATAGCAGCGGGTGAAAGCCTCAAAAAAGCAGGCTATGAATTTGATATTGCCTATACCTCTGTTTTAAGGCGTGCCATTCGCACCCTTTGGCATGTTCAAGACGCTATGGATTTAATGTGGCTTCCAGTAGTCCATAGCTGGCGCCTCAATGAGCGTCACTATGGTGCGCTTACTGGTCTGAATAAAGCAGAAACCGCAACTAAATATGGTGATGAACAAGTTCATATTTGGCGTCGCTCGTACGATGTACGACCACCCTTGCTTGAGATAGAAGATGAGCGTCATCCGAAAAATGATTCCCGCTACTCAAAACTTAATCCCTCAGATATTCCTTTGGGCGAATGTCTCAAAGATAACGTTGAGCGAGTATTGCCATTGTGGAATGAATCTATTGCGCCCGCACTAAAGGCTGGCAAACGTGTCCTCCTGGTAGCGCACGGCAACAGCATTCGCTCACTCATCAAGTATTTAGATCAAATGTCTGATGAAGCCATTATGGAAGTAAACGTTCCTAATGGTGTGCCGCTTGTTTATGAGCTAGATGACAACCTCAAACCTATTCAACACTTTTACCTGGATTAAAGCAAAAGACATATGCGCCAATTTCTAAAGAACTTTGCCCTAATAGCCGTTGGTCTTATCGCCGGTGTCGCTGCCACGATCCAGCTCTCCGCGACCGCCCAGCAAGGCGCTCAGCTACCACTGGATGAACTTCGCACACTATCTAATGTCTTTGCTCAAATTAAGCGTGAATATGTTGAACCGATTGAAGATAAGCAATTATTGACAGATGCCGTTAAGGGAATGGTGAGTAGTCTTGATCCACACTCCACCTTCTTAGATAAAAAAGATTTTGCAGAAATGCAAGAGATGACCTCTGGAAAGTTTGCTGGTCTGGGCATTGAAATTACTTCTGAAGATGGCGTAGTTAAAGTACTCAATCCAATTGAAGATAGTCCGGCAGCACGTGCGGGTCTTCAAGCGGGAGACCTTATCACTCGTCTTGATGACAAACCTGTACGCGGAATGTCTCTAGACAAAGCAGTACGCACTATGCGCGGCACTCCTGGTACCAAAATTACTTTGACGGTATTTCGCAAAAGTGAAGAACGTAGCTTTCCGGTCACGATCACGCGAGCTGAAATTAAAGTTCAATCTGTTAAAACGAAAATTCTCGACAACGATATTGCTTGGGTCAGGATCACCAGCTTTCAAGAACGCACAGTTCCTGATCTCGCTAAGAAATTGACTGATATTGCCAATCAAGATCCGAAGCTCAAGGGCATCATTCTTGATCTGCGCAACAATGGTGGTGGCCTACTTCAAGGGGCCGTCGGTGTGGCTGCAGCATTCTTGCCTGCTGACGCAATCATTGTCTCCACTAAGGGTCAGTCCCCAGATTCAAAACAGGTATTTAATGCCACCCCAGCGATGTACCGTTTAAATGAACCTGGCGATCCTCTAGCAGGCGTTCCAGCCATCTTCAAGAAATTGCCGATGGTTGTTCTGGTAAATGCTTATTCAGCCTCAGCCTCTGAAATTGTGGCCGGCGCACTTCAGGACTACAAACGCGCAACCATTATTGGAAAAACTACCTTTGGTAAGGGCTCAGTTCAAACTGTTCGTCCTCTGACCAATGATTCAGCACTCAAGATCACTACCGCTTATTACTACACCCCTAGCGGTAAATCAATTCAGGCTTTTGGTGTTAAGCCCGATATTCCGGTTGATCAAAATAAAGACGGCGACCCCGATGATGTTTTGATTACTCGCGAGATTGATAGCGAAAAACATCTTCGTAATAAACAATCCGCCGAAGACAAGCTGATTAAAGATCGCGAACAACGTCGTCTCGAAGAGTTACAGCGCATTGAAGAGAAAAATGCCAAGAAGACTCCCGAAGAAAAAGAGAAAGATAAGAATAAGAAGCCGACTGAGCTCGGTAGTGCAGATGACTTCATGCTTTCCCAGGCGGTGGCCTTTATTAATGGTCAGCCTGTAAAGCGGTCTTCATCCAAACTCGAATAATCTTTTTATCTCTGCGGCTGGCATATGAATGACGAGCAGTTACTTCGATACTCAAGGCATCTGCTGCTTGACGAGATTGATGTTGCTGGCCAAGAGAAGCTTCTCCACTCACACATACTAGTCATAGGCGCCGGTGGCTTAGGTAGCGCTGCCGCCCCATATCTAGCTGCAGCAGGAGTGGGTCACATTACCCTGCTCGATCACGATCAAGTCGAGCTCACTAATTTGCAGCGCCAAATCATGCATGCTGAAAGTAATATCGGCAAAAGCAAGGTGAACTCCGGGAAAGAATTTCTCCGGCGATTAAATTCAACCATCCAGATTGAAACTATTCAAGCAAAAGCTACTGATTCACTATTGGATGAATTACTTCCAAGCGTTGATGTTGTTTTAGATTGCACGGATAACTTTTCAACCAGGCACCTAATTAATGCTGCCTGCGTTCAATACAAAGTCCCATTAGTATCAGGATCGGCTCTCAAGTTCGATGGTCAAATTAGCGTTTTTGATCCTCGCAATTCAGCCTCACCATGCTATGCCTGCATCTTTTCCCCAGACGAACAGTTTGAAGAAGTCAGCTGTTCCAGCATGGGCATCTTCTCGCCCCTAGTAGGCATCATTGGCGCTATGCAAGCAGCCCAAGCCCTGCAAATATTGATTGGTTTTGGTGAGCCCTTGATAGGTCGTATGTTGCTTTGGAATGGGCGCACCACCCAAATCGATGAAATTCGTATTAGCCGCAACTCCGAGTGCTCGGTATGTGGCTCAGCCCACTAAATAATTAAGATAGCAGTCGCTCTAAGGCCTTTGCTTGCTCTTCGGGCTCATATGCCCTCAACACTCTAGCTACGCGGGCTTTTAATAAACCCACATTGGCTTTCAAGATCTCGCGCTTAACTAACAATAACTGACTGAAGTGCATTGAGAAATCCGTTAATCCCAGCGCAAGTAATAATTTTGTTAAGGCAGGGTCGCCAGCCATCTCACCACAAACAGCCACAGGCACATTGGCGCGCTTAGCTTGCTCAATGATATTTGCCAATAAATTCAATATCGCTGGATGTAAAGGATCGTATAAGTGGGCCACCGCATGATCTGCACGATCAATCGCCAAGGTGTATTGAATTAAATCATTCGTTCCAATAGAGAGGAAATCAAATCGATTAATAAATAAAGGCAGGACCAAGGCAGCCGCCGGAATTTCAATCATGGCGCCTACTTGAATATTGGGATTAAATGCTTTGCCACGTTGATGTAATTGCTGTTTTGCTTTTTCAATTAGTCTAAATGTTTCATCGATCTCTTTAGCATGCGCTAGCATCGGAATCATGATGCGCGCCTGTCCATGCGCAGATGCGCGCAAGATCGCCCTGAGCTGGGTTAAAAAGATTTCAGGCTCAGTGAGGGACCACCGAATGGCCCGCAATCCAAGCGGTGATGTGCCCGTTTGAGAAATATCGCCGCCACCACCCAATGCTTTATCTGCCCCAACATCAATCGTTCTAATATTGATAGGTAAACCATGCATTAAATCGACCACGCGACGATATTCTTGATATTGCTGCTCTTCGTCTGGCAAAGCCTGTTTACGGTCCATGAATAAAAATTCGGAGCGAAACAAGCCAACGCCCACAGCCCCCAATTTCACGGCCTGAATAGCATCTTCTGGCAATTCAATATTGGCAAATAACTCAATCTCAACGCGGTCTGCTGTTTCTGTTTTCGCATGCTTTAACTGCTGGAGCTTACGAGCCTCTTTGAGGACTTGAGTTTGTAGCTTGCGATACTCCGCTAGCAGTTGCTCGTCAGGAGTAACCACCACAACCCCTCGCTCCCCATCCAGCACCAACCAATCGCCATGGCGAATCATTTCGCTAGCGTGACGAACACCAACTACCGCAGGTATTTCCATGCTGCGCGCCACAATGGCTGTATGGGAAGTCTTACCACCAAGATCTGTTACAAAACCAGTGAAGGCATGCTCTTTAAAGCGCAGCATGTCATGCGGAGCAATATCATGCGCGACGATGATTGATTCAACCCCGATATCACTTGTAGGTAAAAAATCAGAATCGTTTAATGGATCTTTTTTCTGTGCATTTAAAGCCTTAATGACACGCTCAGCAACCTGACGAATATCATTGGCGCGCTCTTTTAAATACGCATCCTCAATATCTGCAAACTGCTCCAAAAGATCATTCAGCTCGGTGGTTAAAGCCCAAGCCGCATTTAAGCGTTGCGTACGAATGAGTTTGATTGGCTTTTCTGCCAAGGCAGGGTCGGCCAATATCATGCCGTGTACATCTAAGAATGCCGCCATCTCTTGCGGCGCATCTTTTGGTAATCCTTGCCGCAATTGCTCAAGCTCTAGGCGAACCTGATTGAATGCATCTAATAGCTTTTGTGCCTCAGCCTCTTCTTTGCCAGCCTCAATCAGGTGATGACTTACTTCCAATGCTGCGCGAGAAATCAGTACCGCTTTGCCAATGGCAATGCCTTTCGATACCGGAATTCCGTGCAATGCAAAAGTCATATTATTTATTCACCCTCACCAAATCGGTCATTAATCAATGCAGTGAGTGCCTGCATGGCCTCATCTTCTTGCTCGCCCACAGTCTCAAGGGTCACAGTGCTGCCGATACCAGCTGCTAACATCATCACGCCCATAATGCTCTTAGCATTGATTTGACGCCCATTACGTGACAAGAGTATTTCACAAGGAAACTGAGCGGCTAGCTGAGACAGTTTGGCAGATGCGCGAGCATGTAAACCTAGTTTGTTGATGATTTCGATTTCTGCCGAAGGCATAGTGTGCGGACCCCTATTTATTCTTGATTTACTTTGCTACCCAAGCGCAAAATTCCATGCTGCCCACCTGCAAGTGCTTTTTGCGCCAACTCCTCAAGACTCTCACCACGATGAGAAATGCAGCGCATCAGCATAGGGAGATTTAAACCTGCCAACACTATGACGGGTGCATTCAAGCCCGACAAGGGGCCCAGGGCCTCAAGTTTAGAAGCCACATTAGCAGGAGTTGCACCCATCACATCGGTCAGGATAAGAACGCCATTTCCTGTATTCACACCATACGCCGCTTTCATCACACGATCAAAGCTTGCTTTGGTGTCCTCATGAGGCGGAATATCAACTGCCCGAACACGCTCAGGCAATACGCCAAATGTATGCTCAGCAAATCCCAGCATTGCGCTTGCAACCGGGGTGTGAGCAACGATCACAATTCCAACCATATTTATGTCAATACTTTCTCTAGCGCTGCCAACCAAAATTGCGCAACATTAAAGTTGCTTTGGTCGGTAATTTCAACAAAACAAGTCGGGCTCGTCACATTAATTTCAGTGAGATAACCGCCGATTAAATCCAATCCAACCAAGAATAATCCACGCTGATTTAAAACAGGAGCTAATTTTTCAGCAATCCTTTTTTCGGTCTCGGTTAAAGGCATTGCTACACCTTTACCGCCCGCAGCTAAGTTACCCCGAATTTCGCTACCCTGCGGAATGCGGGCCAGCGCAAATGGCACCACCTCCCCACCAATTAAAAGCACCCGCTTGTCACCCTGAGCAATTTCAGGCAAAAAGCGTTGGACCATGAGGGTTCTTGCGCCGTTCTCACCCAGCGTTTCTACGATGCTCGCAAGGTTAAGGCCATCAACCCCCACCCTAAATACACCCATACCACCCATGCCATCTAAGGGTTTAATCACTATATCGCGGTGTTCCTGATGAAAACGCTCAACTGCAGCCAATTCACGCGTAACTAAGGTTGGCGGAATAAGCTCTGGAAATTCTGTAATCGATAGTTTTTCTGAGTGGTCACGAACAGCGCTCGGCTCGTTAAATACCTTCGCGCCTTGACGTACGGCAGCCGATAACATCCAAGTGGTATTGAGGTATTCAATATCAAAAGGGGGATCTGTGCGCATGAGTACTGCAGAAAAAGACTTGAGTGATCGAGACTCAATTTCACCCAATTCGAACCAGGTGGTGGAGCTCGGCTTAATTGCCAAGGACTGGCAATCAGCAACTACCAAATCATCTCTCCACAATATATTTTTGCTTTGGCAAAACCATAAACGATGACCCGCTTCTTGCGAAACTCGCATCATCGCGAGCGTAGTGTCTTTTTGAATCTTGAATGATTCAAGGGGGTCTGCAATAAAAAGAAGGTCCATTTTTTCTATTGAGAGATTGGGGTTTTATTTATGCTACTTCAGCATTGGGATCGGTACGCTCTAACTCCAATGATGCAGCAAGAAGCGCCAAGCGAGCAACCACGCCATACAAATAGAAGCGGTTCGGAGCAGCGCTTCCAGGCTTAGCTCCTAGGTCAGGCATCGAGTTTTGCTCAAAAGCCAGGGGTACAAAGTGCATACCTGGAGCATTGAGATTCTCATCCGGGCCACGATCGGTATGAACACGATAGAAGCCACCAATGACATAGCGATCAATCATGTACACCACTGGCTCAGCAACAGCCTCATTGACCTTCTCAAAGGTATATACGCCCTCCTGAATCAGTACATCACTGACTTCAAGGCCTTCCTTGACCACACTCATCTTGTTGCGGTCTTTACGGTTTAAACCTTTTAACTGTGCGGGATCATTCACGACCATGACGCCCATGCCGTAGGTGCCTGCATCAGCCTTTACTACGACATAAGGTTTTTCTTTAATTCCATACTCTCGATATTTCTTGGCAGTCTTTTTCAAGACTTGCTCTACGGCAGTTTGAAGTTCGTCTTCGCCCTTGCGTTCATGAAAATTAATATTCGAGCAACTTGTAAAGTAAGGGTTGATCATCCATGGATCGATATCAACTACTTTGGCAAATTTCTTTGCCACCTCTTCATAAGCGGCAAAGTGATTCGATTTACGACGCACGTGCCAACCAGCATGTAAGCCTGGCAACAAGTACTGCTCATAGATATTCTCCAAAATCGGAGGGATGCCAGCAGATAAGTCGTTATTCAACAAAATCGAGCAGGGATCAAAATCTTTTAATCCTAAACGTTGTTTCTTGAGACCCAAGCGCGCAAGCGGCTCCATCAACAAGCGATTCCCGTCGGGTAACTCAATCCAAGTTGGCTTTTTAATTTCTTCTGAGAAGGTACCCAATCGAACATTCAATCCGGCCTGACGCAAAATTGATGACAAGCGTGCAATGTTTTGCAAATAAAAAGTGTTCCGAGTGTGTTTCTCAGGAATCAACAATAAGTTTTTAGCTTCAGGACAAATCTTCTCAATTGCAGCCATTGCAGCTTGCACAGCCAAAGGCAGCATCTGTGGAGAAAGGTTATTAAACCCTCCAGGAAAAAGATTGGTGTCAACTGGGGCTAACTTAAAGCCAGAATTACGTAAATCGACAGAACAGTAAAAGGGCGGGGTGTGCTCTTGCCACTCTAGCCTGAACCAACGCTCAATGGTTGGGGTCGCTTCTAGAACCTTTGACTCTAATTCGAGCAAAGGGCCGGTGAGTGCAGTAATGAGATGTGGAACCATTCCACCATTGTAAGATTATTAAAAGAAAGACGCGGGATCCGAGGATCCCGCGCTTAAAACTAGGCAGCCAACCAGGGCCGCCCAGTGAGGGGTAAATACTGATTAAGACTCGTAAGCAGTCTCACCGTGTGAGCTGATATCTAATCCTTCGCGCTCTTCTTCTTCCTTAACACGCAAACCAATCACGATATCGATCAATTTGAAGGCAACGAAAGAAACAACGCCGGACCAAATAATGGTGGTAATCACGCCTTGAGCTTGGATCCACAATTGGCTAGCAATCGAGTAATCAGGAGCAACAGCGTTAGCCACATAATCCCAAATACCAGAGCCACCCAATGCTGGATCAGCAAATACACCAGTCAGCAATGCACCAGTAATACCGCCTACGCCGTGAACACCAAATACGTCCAAGCTGTCATCTGAGCCCAAAATCTTCTTCAGGCCAGTAACACCCCAGAGGCAGACTACGCCAGCAACCAAACCAATGATGATTGAACCCATTGGACCGGCAAATCCAGCTGCAGGAGTAATTGCAACTAAACCTGCTACGCAACCAGATGCAGCGCCCAACATGGATGGCTTACCTTTGAGAACCCACTCAGCAACTGACCAGCCTAATACAGCAGCAGCAGTAGCTAAATATGTGTTCACGAATGCCAAGGCAGCACTACCGTTTGCCTCAAGAGCTGAACCAGCATTGAAACCAAACCAGCCGAACCACAAGAGGGCAGCACCAGCCATTACATAAACTAAGTTATGTGGCTTCATTGCCTCTTTACCGTAGCCCAAACGCTTGCCGATAACAAAGGAACCAACCAAACCAGCGATCGCAGCATTGATATGCACAACAGTACCGCCAGCAAAGTCGAGAACACCTTTTTGCCACAACCAACCAGCACGAGCAGTAATTGCTTCGAGTGATGCAGCATCTTTGATGTCATCTGGACCAGGCCAGAACCAAACCATGTGAGCGATTGGCAGGTAGCTCAAAGTGAACCA
>CANBSM010000041.1 GCA_947372155.1 Burkholderiaceae bacterium | reverse complement strand
TCGGATGGAACACCAGATATTGATCTGCCAATTTATAAAGGGACAGTGGGTCCTGATGTAATCGACATTCGTAAGCTCTATGGTCAGACTGGTAAGTTCACTTACGATTCAGGCTTCTTATCTACTGCGTCATGTAATAGCAAAATTACCTACATCGATGGCGATAAGGGTGAGTTGCTCTATCGCGGCTACCCAATTGAAGATTTAGCTAATAACTGTGACTTCTTGGAAGTTTGCTACCTCTTGATCAATGGCAACTTGCCAAATGCCACTGAGAAAAAAGACTTTGAAGAAATGGTCATGCACCACACGATGGTTCATGAGCAAATGCAATTCTTCTTGCGCGGTTTCCGTCGCGATGCGCATCCAATGTCTGTTCTGACTGGTTTGGTTGGCGCAATGGCCGCCTTCTACCATGATGCGATTGATTACAGCCAGCCTAAAGCACGTGAAATTGCACAAATTCGTTTAATTGCGAAGATGCCAACTTTGGTTGCAATGGCTTACAAATATTCTGTAGGTCAACCATTTATCTATCCAGATAATTCTTTGTCATATACCGCTAACTTTATGCGCATGATGTTCGCAACGCCATGTGAAGAGTACAAAGTTAATCCAGTATTGGTTCGCGCCTTGGACCGCATCTTCACATTGCATGCAGATCATGAGCAAAATGCTTCTACTTCTACTGTGCGCTTATGCGGATCATCAGGCACTAATCCATTTGCTGCTATTTCTGCTGGTATTGCTTGTCTTTGGGGCCCAGCACACGGTGGTGCAAACGAAGCCTGCTTGCAAATGTTGAATGAGATTCAAGCTAGTGGCGGTGTAGATAAGATTCATGAATTCATCGCTCAAGTAAAAGACAAGAACTCAAGCGTTCGCTTGATGGGCTTTGGTCACCGCGTTTATAAAAACTTTGACCCACGTGCGAAGTTAATGCGTGAAACTTGCTATGAAGTATTAAATGAACTTGGTTTGCAAGATGATCCATTATTCAAGCTGGCAATGACTCTAGAGAAGATCGCTTTGGAAGATGAGTACTTTGTGAGCCGTAAGCTCTATCCGAACGTAGACTTCTACTCTGGAATCGTCCAGCGTGCACTTGGCATCCCGACAGAAATGTTCACCTGCATCTTTGCTTTGGCAAGAACAGTGGGTTGGATCGCTCAGTGGGAAGAAATGATTACTGACCCTGAGTACAAGATAGGTCGCCCACGTCAGTTGTACGTTGGCGAAACAACCCGCAAGGTTCCCAACATCTCAGTTCGCAAATAAGGTATTAAAGGTCTCTCATGTCTCGTACGCTTTATGACAAATTGTGGGATGACCACGTTGTTTACTCTGAAGAAGATGGCACAGCCACGATTTATATCGACCGTCAGTTATTGCATGAGGTAACCAGTCCTCAGGCATTTGAAGGTTTGAATATGGCTGGCCGTCCTGTTTGGCGTATCTCAGCCAATTTGGCTGTATCCGATCACAACGTACCAACGACTGATCGTTCCGAGGGGATTGCCGATCCGATTTCCAAGTTGCAAGTAGATACCTTGGATCAAAACTGCGACGCCTTTGGGATTACCCAATACAAGATGAACGATACCCGCCAAGGGATTGTGCACGTCATTGGACCAGAGCAGGGCGCCACTTTACCCGGCATGACTGTAGTGTGTGGGGATTCTCATACCAGCACCCACGGCGCCTTTGGTGCTTTGGCATTTGGTATTGGTACCTCTGAAGTTGAACATGTATTAGCAACCCAAACTTTGCTTATGAAAAAGAGCAAAAACATGCTGGTACGTGTGGACGGACGTTTACAGCCAGGTTCTACTGCTAAAGATATTGTGTTAGCTGTGATTGGCAAGATCGGCACAGCAGGCGGTACCGGTTACACCATTGAGTTTGCTGGTGAAGCGATTCGCAACCTCTCTATGGAAGGTCGCATGACAGTTTGCAATATGGCGATTGAGGCTGGTGCACGCGCTGGCTTGGTTGCTGTAGATGAAACTACGATTGAATACATTCAAGGTCGCCCATATGCACCCAAGGGCCCTGCGATGTTGCAAGCTTTGCAGTATTGGAGAACTTTGCATTCAGATGCAGACGCGAAGTTTGACGCCGTTGTTGAATTGCGTGCTGAAGAAATTGCTCCACAGGTTACCTGGGGCACTTCACCTGAAATGGTGCTTGCAATTAGCGAGCGCGTTCCTGATCCAGAAAAAGAACGTGATCCAAACAAGCGCTCAGCAATGGAGCGTGCTTTGGAGTATATGAACCTCGTACCAAACACGCCATTGAGTAGCATTGCTATAGATAAAGTATTTATCGGCTCTTGCACCAATAGTCGCATTGAAGATATGCGTGCTGCTGCTAAGGTAGTTGATCGTTTAGGCAAGAAGGTTGCCGCTAACGTGAAGTTAGCGTTGGTTGTTCCTGGTTCTGGATTGGTAAAAGCCCAAGCAGAACGTGAAGGGCTAGATCGTATTTTCAAGGCTGCTGGTTTTGAATGGCGTGAGCCTGGTTGCTCCATGTGCCTGGCTATGAATGCCGATCGCCTCGAGCCAGGTGAGCGCTGCGCCTCAACATCGAATCGTAATTTCGAAGGTCGTCAAGGCAATGGCGGTCGCACCCACTTAGTTAGTCCTGCCATGGCAGCTGCTGCTGCAATTGAAGGCCACTTTGTTGATGTTCGTAAGATTTCATAAGGAAACGAATACATGAAATTTTCTTCACTCTCTTTAATTTCTAGATTAGCAATTATTGGCACTGTTGGAATCATTATTTCTGCTTGTAGTAGCACCATGGAAGGTGTTGGTAAGGATTTGCAGAACATGGGAACATCCATGGGCGGATCTGGCAACACACAACAAAATAATCAATCTCAAACCAAGGGTAAGGATGTAGTCGTTACCCCTGTGAAGTAAACATTTAGAGCCAATAGAGTAAAAGTCGAATCATGGAAAAATTTACGGTATACAAAGGTTTAGTTGCTCCGCTTAATCGCGAGAACGTAGATACCGATGCCATTATTCCGAAGCAGTTTCTAAAATCCATCAAGAAGACTGGCTTTGGGCAAAACCTATTTGATGAATGGCGCTACCTTGATCATGGCGAACCTGGTCAAGATTGCAGTACGCGCCCCATCAATCCAGACTTTGTGCTTAATCAAGCACGCTATAAAGGCGCCGGCATCTTGCTTGCACGCAAAAACTTTGGTTGCGGTAGTTCTCGTGAACATGCTCCTTGGGCCTTAGATCAATTTGGCTTTAGAGCTGTGATTGCACCTAGTTTTGCAGACATCTTCTACAACAACTGCTTTAAAAACGGCGTTTTGCCGATTGTTTTGACTGAAATGCAGGTCGATCATCTTTTTAATGAAACCCAGGCTTTTAACGGTTATCAATTAACAATCGATTTAGACGCCCAGCAGGTGCTTACCCCTGATGGCACAGCCTACGGCTTTGAAGTGGCCCCCTTTAGGAAGTATTGCCTGCTCAACGGCTTAGACGATATTGGCTTAACTCTGCAACATGCAGATAAAATTAAGGCTTATGAAGCTGAGCGCATTCTCAAAATGCCTTGGCTTGCGACACAATTGCCGTAATTTCGTTGATTTAAAGGCCTTTCATGAAAATTGCAGTTCTACCGGGCGATGGTATCGGCCCGGAAATCGTTGCTCAAGCCGTTCGAGTGCTCCAAGCACTTGGTCCAAAGTTTGATTTAGAAGAGGCTCCCGTAGGCGGAGCAGCCTATGACGTTGCTGGACATCCTTTGCCACCAGCCACCCTAGAGCTCGCTAAAAAGGCGGATGCTATTTTGTTTGGTGCAGTAGGCGACTGGAAATACGACACGCTCGCACGCGAACTTCGTCCTGAGCAAGCCATCTTGGGTTTGCGTAAACACCTTGAGTTGTTTGCCAACTTTAGGCCTGCCATATGCTATCCAGAGCTTACTGCTGCTTCAAGCCTTAAGCCAGAAATCATTGGCGGCTTGGATATCTTGATTGTGCGTGAGCTCAATGGTGATATTTATTTTGGTCAGCCACGCGGCATTCGCACTTCAGAGTTGCCGTTGTTTAAGGGTGCGCGCGAAGGTTTCGATACTATGCATTACAGCGAGCCTGAAGTGGAGCGCATTGGACATGTTGCTTTTGAGGCGGCACGCAAGCGCGGTAAAAAAGTGTGTAGCGTAGACAAGGCAAACGTATTAGAGACTTCTCAGCTTTGGCGTGAAGTAATGATTCGAGTGTCCAAAGACTACCTAGATGTTGAGTTATCCCATATGTATGTGGATAACGCTGCAATGCAATTAGTTAAGGCGCCTAAAGCATTTGACGTGGTAGTTACTGGTAATTTGTTTGGTGACATTTTGTCTGATGAGGCCGCAATGTTGACTGGCTCCATTGGTATGTTGCCATCTGCATCTTTGGATAAGAATAACAAGGGCTTGTATGAGCCAAGTCATGGTTCTGCGCCGGATATTGCTGGTAAAGGCATCGCCAATCCATTGGCAACGATTTTGTCAGCTGCAATGATGCTACGTTACTCATTAGGCATGCCTGCTGAGGCGGATCGTATTGAAAAGGCCGTACAAAAAGTATTAGCGCAAGGTTTACGTACAGCAGATATTTATACAGAAGGCACGAAAAAAGTGTCTACCGTCGAAATGGGCGATGCTGTAGTTGCAGCACTTGCATAAAAATTAACTAGAAGCAAATTAAATACATTCACTAGATAGTTCATCATGGCAAATTCAAAAACACCTTTGGTTGGTTTAGTAGGCTGGCGCGGTATGGTTGGCAGCGTTCTCATGGAGAGAATGTTGGCTGAAAAAGATTTCGATCTGATCGAGCCTGTATTCTTCAGTACCAGCCAAGCGGGTGGTGAGGTACCTTTACTCAATGGCCAAAAAGTGACCAAGAGCCAAAGTACTTTGCAAGATGCCAATGACCTCAAGGCATTGTCACGTTGCGACATCATCTTGACTTGCCAGGGTGGCGATTACACCAATGACATCTTCCCTAAGCTACGTGCTACAGGTTGGAATGGCCATTGGATTGATGCTGCTAGCGCACTGCGTATGAAAGATGACGCTGTATTGATCTTGGATCCAGTAAATCGCCCAGTGATTGATAAGGCCTTGGCTGCTGGTGGAAAAAATTGGATTGGTGCCAATTGCACCGTGAGTTTGATGATGATCGCTATGGGTGGCCTGGTTAAGGCGGATATGGTTGAGTGGATCAGTGCGATGACTTATCAAGCTGCTTCTGGTGCCGGTGCTCAAAACATGCGTGAGTTGCTCCTACAAATGGGCGCATTGCGTGATAGCGTTGCGAGTGAATTGGCTGACCCATCTTCTTGGATCTTGGACATTGATCGTAAGGTTACTGAGACATTGCGTTCTGCTGATTTCCCGAAAAAGAATTTCCGCAACACTGCATTAGCGGGTAGTTTGATTCCATGGATCGATGTACCTGTTGAAAATGGTCAAACTAAAGAAGAGTGGAAGGGCGGAGCTGAGTTCAATAAGATCTTGGGTCGTCCAGCATTTCGTACACCTGGCAGTATTCCGGTAGACGGTTTGTGTGTGCGCGTCGGCTCAATGCGCTGCCATTCACAAGGCTTGACTGTGAAACTCAAAAAAGATATTCCGCTAAAAGAGATCGAAGCGATTTTGGCTGCAGATAATCAGTGGGTCAAAGTGGTTCCAAATGATCGTGAAACTACCGAGCGTGATTTATCACCTGCAGCAGTAAGCGGTACATTGACTGTTCCTATTGGCCGCTTGCATAAGATGGCAATGGGCCCAGAGTATTTGGGAGCCTTTACTGTTGGCGACCAACTCTTGTGGGGTGCTGCTGAGCCATTGCGCCGCATGCTACGCATTCTGCTAGAGAAGTAATCAGCGTTTATGTTTCGAATTAACCAGCTGGGTTTAAAGCTACTTTACTTAGCTCTGCTTAGTTGGTCATCTATTGCTGGTGCGATTACCTTAGGTGCTCCTCAACTTCAGTCACGTCCTGGTGAGCCACTCCGTGTTGAGATCCCAATTCGAGTTGGGGCAGATGAGCAGGGCTCTTTATCAACCCTGAACGTGACGATGCCTAATAAGGCATCTTATGAGCGCTTAGGTATTTCCCAAAAGATTCTTGAGCTCAATCCACAGGCGATGGTATATCGCAATAGGCAAGAGCAACTCATGGTCTTAGTTGAGACAGTTAATTCTGTCCCGATGACTGAGGATCCATTCTTGGATGTATTGGTCAATCTTAATTGGTCTAGCGGCAGCCTTACAAAGACATTTACATTATTGCTCGGTGATGTGCAGAAGATTACCGTTAAGCCTGGGCAATCATTATCAGAAATCGCTGCTATCATTGCGCCCCAACTGGATGGCGCCACTTTAGATCAAACCATGATGGCTTTATATAAAGCCAATCCTGATGCATTTGCTAGCGGTAGTATCAATCGTTTGGCTGCCGGTGCTGAGCTGACCAAACCAAGTCAAGCGCTGTTGCGATCCATTAGTCCCGCAGAGGCAAATCAGTTTGTTGCAGATGCTAATGAACAATGGCGTCAAGAACATGGTGAAAGGGATGGTGCCTTAGTTGCTGCTAAGTCGAATACCAAAACTACTGAAGCGCCAGCCAAAGATCGCCTGAAGATTGGCTCAAGCGCAGATGGTAATGAGCAGGAGCGTCGATATACAGAAGAGTTGGTTGCTCAAGAAAAGATGCTCGAGCAAACTAAAACGCGTGTTGCTGAACTGGAAAAGAATATTGCTGACTTACAAAGACTTCTAGATAAATCTAAGGAGAAAAAGGCAGTTGACAATAATTTTGGCTTAGGTGGATTTGGCCCAGCCATTCTGGGAATTGGTTTGATTGGCTTGACCGGCTTATTGCTCTGGGGCTTAGCCCGTAATGCGCGTCGCTCCGAAGTACCTACTTTCAATGCATCAACAACACATACAACCAAAGATATAGGTAAAGATAGTAAGCCTGCAGCAGGTGCGCCATTTGAAATGCCGGCTCGTGCTAAGGCCTTATTTGAAGGGATTGATCTCGACCTTTCAAAGCCTGCAAAAGAGAGCCTATCAACATCAATTGCACCGGTAGCGAATCCCTTGGCGGATACCTTACGTGTCAAACTCAATCTAGCGCGTGCATACATTACGATCGAAGATTTTTCTGCAGCTAAAAAGTCATTGGATGAAGTGCTTCGCATCAGTAATTCTGTCGATCCAGCTATCACCATTGAAGCGCAGGGCTTGTTGGCAGAAATCTCGCATCGCAATATCTAGATCATGCGTATAGCCCTTGGCCTTCAATATGATGGCAGCCCATATTCAGGCTGGCAAACACAAGTCAACCACAACACAGTACAAGATGAATTAGAAAAGGCGATTACAGCCTTTGTTGGTGAGCAGGCTTGCGCAGAGCATCCTATCCATACGATTACGGCAGGGAGAACCGACACTGGAGTTCATGCCTTAGGGCAGGTTGTACATTTCGATACCAATGTTGAGCGCGAAGACTTTTCATGGGTAAGAGGGGTGAACTCATTCTTGCCGTCATCGATTGTTATTAACTGGGCAAAGCCGGTTTCTGATCAGTTCAGTGCGCGCTTCTCTGCTTATGAGCGTGAATATATTTATGCCCTGCAAGCGGGGCCCTGTCGTTCGCCGATGTCGCATTCACGCGCGGGTTACTTATTGGTGCCTCCAAATCAATGGCTTGATGTAGAGGCTATGAAAAAATCGGCTGAGTGCTTGATTGGGGAGCACGACTTCAGTTCTTTTCGCTCATCGGAGTGCCAGAGTAAAACACCAGTAAAAACGATTTATTCCATTGAGATTATTTCTGAGCAACCATGGCTATATTTCCGAATTCAGGGAAATGCCTTTTTGCATCATATGATTCGTAATGTGGTCGGTTGTTTTTTACAGATCGGCCAAGGCAGACAAAAGCCAGAATGGATGGCCGAAGTCCTCGCTGCTAAGAACAGGCAAATTGCTGCCCCTACCTTTATGGCTGATGGCTTGTATTTGACCAAAATCACTTACCCAGATGAATTTGCAATCCCACAACCATGGCTTGAAAACTCGTGGCTGCCTGACAAGGTTATTGGGAAACAAAATAATGAACAAAAGAAAGGGCAAGGGAAATAAGGGCCCTTGGCCTTATCATTCATTTATGGGCTTACTGACATATTCTTCGGACCGAACTAGGGTCAAAATCTGCGGTTTAAAGACTGCGTCTGACATCGATTCCGCAGTTTCTGCGGGGGTTGATGCGGTTGGCTTCGTCTTTTATCCGCCCAGTGTGCGTGCTGTGAGCCCTAATATCGCTGCCCAGCTCATTTCTAGGCTCCCAGCAGGGGTAGATGCCGTTGGACTAGTCGTCAATCCTACAGATGAAGAATTTGCCGCTATTCGGGCTGCTGCCTCAATCACCTTATGGCAGTTTCATGGGGATGAGACCCCAGAGCGTTGTGCCCAGCTTGCTGCAGGCGAGCCTTGGATGAAGGCTGCGCGTGTAGGAGAGGGCTTCGCATTTGATGAATTTTCCCTACAATACGGGGATGCAAACGCTTTCCTGCTAGATGCCCTGATTGAGGGATATGGTGGCGGAGGCGTTCCTTTTGATTGGCAAGGGATTCCACAGACATGGGTAAGCGAAAACGCGCCTCGGGTCGTTTTGAGTGGTGGATTGAACACGCACAACGTGGGCGAGGCCATTGCACGCCTGCATCCTTGCGCGGTTGACGTCAGTAGTGGCGTAGAAAGTAGCAGGGGTGTTAAAGATCCTGCGCTCATGGCCCAATTTGTTCAAGCAGTGCGCGCAGCGGATGCCAATGCATCATCCCAATAATTTGCTGTAGATAAATCAAAAGAGGTAGCTATGTACGACAAGCCAGATGCACGAGGACACTTTGGTCCTTACGGCGGAGTGTTTGTTTCTGAGACATTGATGTTTGCCTTGGATGAGCTTAAAGAAGCTTATGCAAAGTATCAACACGATCCAGAATTCATTGAAGAGTTTCATTACGAGCTCAAGCATTTTGTTGGCAGACCTTCACCGGTTTATCACGCGAAACGTTGGAGCGAAATGCTCGGCGGC
>CANBSM010000040.1 GCA_947372155.1 Burkholderiaceae bacterium | reverse complement strand
CGCCTTGCGGCACCGGATTTTGAGTCCGGCACGTCTACCAATTCCATCACCGAGGCAGGTGTTTGCAGTGGAAATTCTGCATACTTTGCTACTTTGTTACTGCTAAGACATGAGAGTGTAACAAAAAATGGTCAGATACCTCCTACCTTGGGTCTAGAACCCCTTAAAATGAGCTCTTCTAGCCAAAATATTAAAAGGACTTACCCGTATGGCCGGCCATTCGAAATGGGCCAATATTCAGCACCGCAAAGGTCGTCAGGACGAAAAACGCGGCAAGATTTGGACCAAACTCATTAAAGAAATTACCGTAGCTGCCAAATTAGGCGGCGGCGATATCGCTACAAACCCCCGTTTACGTCTGGCTATTGATAAGGCCAAAGACTCGAATATGCCGAACGACAACGTGCAAAGAGCGATTCAACGTGGCACTGGCTCACTTGAGGGCGTCAACTATGAAGAGATTCGTTACGAGGGTTATGGCATTAATGGCGCAGCCATCATTGTCGATTGCTTAACCGATAACCGCACTCGCACCGTTGCAGAAGTTCGCCATGCCTTTAATAAGAATGGCGGCAATATGGGCGCCGAAGGTTCTGTTGCCTTTCTTTTTAAACACTGCGGCCAAATGTTATTTGCACCAGGTACTAGTGAAGATCAACTCATGGAAGTTGCTCTTGATGCTGGAGCTGAGGATGTGATAACTCATGACGACGGATCATTGGAAGTGCTCTCCCCTGTCCCTGATTTTTCTAATGTGCAAGATGCCATTAGTAAAGCAGGCCTCAAGCCTGAATTATCAACGGTTGCCATGCGCCCTGAGACAGAGATTGCCCTAGAAGGCGATCAGGCTGAGAGCATGCAAAAGTTATTGGATGCACTTGAGAACTTAGATGACGTTCAAGAAGTATTTACGAATGCTGCAATTTAATTTCTAAAAATCCATTTCTTTTAATTACTTTATTTAAATACTAGATAACCTGTTATGAAAATTTTACTTATTGGGTCTGGCGGCCGCGAACATGCTTTAGCTTGGAAGCTAGCTCAATCCCCCCAAGTGCAAACGGTATATGTTGCTCCTGGCAATGGTGGCACAGCCACTGCCAAGCAAACTGCTGCTGGTATTGAGAATCTACCAATCACTGGATTGCAAGAACTTGCTGACTTTGCCAAGCGCGAAAAGATTCATCTAACAGTGGTGGGCCCTGAGGCTCCTCTTGCTGCCGGCATTGTGAATGTATTTCGTAATAATGGCTTACGTATTTTTGGGCCAACTCAATTGGCAGCTCAGCTGGAATCCTCTAAAGATTTTTCTAAAGCCTTTATGAAGCGGCATGGCATTCCAACGGCCGATTACCAAACTTTCTCTAGCGCACTAGAAGCGCATGCCTATATTGACACTAAGGGTGCGCCGATTGTGATCAAGGCCGATGGTCTTGCAGCAGGTAAAGGCGTAGTCGTGGCAATGAGCCTTGAGGAAGCACATGCTGCCGTTGACATGATGTTGGCAGACAACAAATTGGGTAATGCAGGCGCCCGCGTGGTGATTGAAGAATTCCTCACCGGTGAGGAAGCAAGCTTTATTGTTTTGGTTGATGGCAAAAATGTTCTTGCCTTAGCTACCAGCCAAGATCACAAGCGTTTACTTGATGCCGATCAGGGACCAAACACAGGTGGTATGGGCGCTTATTCCCCTGCCCCAGTAGTCACCCCAGAAATTCATGCGCGTGCCTTACGTGAAGTCATCATGCCAACTGTCAAAGGCATGCAAGCGGATGGTATTCCCTACACGGGCTTCTTGTATGCAGGATTAATGATTGCGCCCGATGGCAAGATCAAGACTTTGGAATTTAACTGCCGCATGGGTGACCCAGAAACACAACCCATCATGGCCCGTCTGCGTAGCGATCTCGTTAATGCACTAGACCATGCAGTCGATGGCACGCTCAATGAAGTTGAGTTGGAATGGGATCGCCGTACTGCCTTAGGTGTTGTACTTGCAGCGCATCACTATCCTGACACTCCTCGTGCTGGCGATGTCATTACCGGCATCCCCGCTGATACCGAAGATCAAATCACTTTCCATGCTGGTACCAAGCTTCAGGACGGCAAGCTAGTGACTTCCGGTGGTCGTGTCATGTGCGTTGTTGGACTTGCCGACACTGTTCGTGGCGCCCAACAAAAAGCATACGAAGCAATTGATCACATTAAGTTCGACGGCATGCAATATCGCAAAGATATTGGCTATCGCGCCATTAAGTAAATTGATATTAAGTTAGAGCCGCCTTGTCAGATCAGCACACCCAAATAGATATCAATGCCTTAAAAGACTACTTTTTAGGCTTGCAAGATCGCATCACCAGCGCGATGAGCGCTTTAGATGGCAAAGTCTTTGTTGCAGACGAGTGGCATAAGCCTGAAGACAGCAAGCTCAAAGGCTATGGTCGCACCTGCATTTTGGATGGCGGCAATATCCTTGAAAAAGGTGGCGTAGGCTTCTCTCATGTTCGCGGCGATCAAATGCCACCTTCAGCATCGCATCACCGTCCTGAAGTAGCAGGCCGAAGCTTTGAAGCGATGGGTGTTTCTTTGGTTTTCCATCCGAATAGTCCTAAGGTACCTACCACCCATATGAATGTGCGCTGCTTTATTGCGCAGGCTCCTGGCAAAGAGCCCGTGTGGTGGTTTGGTGGTGGCTTTGACCTCACCCCCTACTATGGTGTTGATGAAGACTGCAAACATTTTCATCAAACCGCAAAAGATGCTTTAGATCCTTTTGGTGAAGAGCTCTATCCTCGCTTTAAAAAATGGTGTGACGAATATTTTTACTTAAAGCATCGTGAAGAGCCGCGCGGCATTGGTGGCGTTTTCTTTGATGACTTTAATGAACTCGACTTTGAGAAGAGCTTTGCGATGACTCGCGCAGTAGGTGATGCATTTATTGATGCATACCTGCCGATCGTGCAACGTCGCCACCAAGATAGCTTTACTCCAGAAGAAAAGTCTTTCCAAGAATATCGTCGTGGCCGTTATGTGGAATACAACCTAATCTTTGATAGAGGAACTATCTTTGGCTTGCACTCAGGCGGTCGCACAGAATCGATTCTGATGTCGATGCCGCCTGTAGTTCAATGGTGGTACAACTGGCAGCCAAAACCTGGTACGCCCGAAGCCAAGCTATATGACCACTACCTTAAGCCGCGTGACTGGCTGGCTTGAGTAAGCACAATTGAGCACAATCCAAAAAATCGGCATTCTTGGGGGCACCTTTGATCCCCCTCATGTTGGCCATTTAAGATTGGCCACACACTTTGCCAAGCTATTGCATTTAGATGCTCTCCTACTAATTCCAAGTGGTGAGCCATGGCAAAAAGGAACTGGCATTACTCCAGCAGAAACGCGTTTGCAGTTAACCGAGGCTGCCGGCATTGATTTGGCGAGAGCATTTTTATATCTCAAGATATCCACCCAAGTAGGCATTGATCGCATGGAGATCGATCGCGCTGGGCCAAGCTATGCGATTGATACCGTGAAAGCACTACGTGAGCGTTTTGGCGCGAATACCAATTTGACTTGGTTGATGGGAGCAGATTCTCTCGTTGCACTACCTAGCTGGAACTCTTGGGAAAAGTTGAGTCATTACGTCAATTTTGCAGTCGCCACTAGACCGCATCACGATTTAACAGAGCAAATCAGTCCAGAAGTAGGCCAATTTCTGCAAGATCATCAAACATCGGAGCCTGCCGCCCTTGAAAATAGGCCTAATGGCCTCATATACATCGATAACAGCATCAATGTAGACCTATCCTCTACCGAACTAAGAGAGCGCCTTAAATCCAGTGCTCGGGGCTCCGTTGCATCCGAACAAATTCCAACCCACACCCTAGAAATCATTACAAATCTGGGCTTGTATCAGTAATCAAGCTAAGATCACCCTAAATAGAAAATTATTGTTGAGAAAATATGGAATTACGTAAATTACAACGCGTCGTGATTGATGCCCTTGAAGACGTCAAAGCACAAGATATCCGCGTGTACGACACCACTAAATTAAGCGAGTTATTTGATCGCGTGATCATTGCTACTGGCTCAAGCAATCGCCAAACTCGATCTTTGGCAATGTCTGTCAAAGAAGAAGTAAATGCCAAAGGTGGTGAAGTGATTTCCATTGAAGGCTTAGAAACTGGTGAATGGGTATTGGTAGATTGTGGTGACATCGTCGTACACATCTTGCAACCTATGCTCCGCTCCTACTATCAGCTTGAAGGTATGTGGGGGGCCAAACCAGTCCGCGTCAAATTGGCGGGCAGTAAAGGTCTCGTCAAAGCTAGTGACTCTGAAGACGACGACGAGTAATTTCGTCGGCGTTTAAATCGATGCGTCTCACCATAGTTTCAGTTGGTCATAAGATGCCCGATTGGGTTGCAACGGCAACCCATGACTACATCAAGAGAATGCCTGCTGATTGCAGCATCGAAATCAAAGAAATCAAACCGGATCTCACGCCCGCTAAGGAGGCCGTGAAGATTGCTGCAGCCATTCCAAAGGGATCTAGGGTGATTGCATTGGATGAGCGCGGCAAAGACCAAACCACACAGAACCTAGCCACTCAACTGGCTAGCTGGCGCCAAGAGGGCTTTGATATTACCTTTCTCATTGGTGGCGCAGACGGCTTGGACGTAAGCCTGAAGACAGCTTCCCAAGCTATGTGGCGACTATCTAGTCTTACCCTTCCCCATGCAATGGCCAGAGTGCTGCTGGTCGAGCAACTCTATCGCGCCTGGACCATCCTCCAAGGTCATCCCTATCATCGTGAGTAAGCAATAAATCCCGTGCACTCTTTTATTTACCTCGCTTCACAAAGCCCTCGCCGCCAAGAACTCTTAAAGCAAATAGGAGTTCGCTTTGAGATGCTTTTGCCTGGTCCGGATGAGGATAGTGAAAGCATTGAAATCCCATTGCCCAACGAAAAAGCGCGCTCTTATGTAGAGCGTGTTACCTTGGCAAAAAGTACAGCAGCACTTGCTAGATGGCAAAAGAGCGGTTTGCCTTGGGCGCCTATTCTTTGTGCTGACACTACCGTGAGCTTGCCCAATGATCCTGAAGGTGAAATTCTGGGCAAGCCAGTCGATGCAGTAGATGCCGCTCGAATTCTGACTATGCTGAGCGGCAAAGTGCATGAAGTACTTAGCTCAGTTGCAGTGACCGTAGACCCAAATGAAAAGCCAATACAGTTAGTGCAGGTTTCTGAGGTCCAATTTGCAGAATTATCCCCAGAACAAATTAGCACCTATATTGCTAGCGGCGAACCTTTTGGCAAGGCTGGGGCCTATGGCATTCAGGGGCTGGGCGGGGCTTTTATTCCCTCAATTCGGGGTAGTTATAGCGGTATCATGGGTCTACCTATTCATGAAACCCAGCTTTTACTGAACCGCGCCCAAGTCTGCAGCATATGAACGAAGAGATACTGATCAATATCACCCCGCAAGAAACGCGCGTTGCTTTAATTCAGCAAGGCGCAGTGCAAGAATTGCAGATTGAACGCACTCGTCAACGCGGAATAGTAGGCAACATCTATTTAGCCAAAGTAGCTCGTGTATTACCAGGCATGCAATCTGCCTTTATCGAAATTGGCCTAGAGCGCACTGCATTTATGCACGTAGCCGATATCACCCAGAATAACCCTCAAGCGCAAATTGAAAAATTATTGTTTGAAGGTCAAACGCTATTGGTTCAAGTGCTCAAAGATCCGCTGGGTACTAAAGGCGCACGCCTGACAACTCAGTTAAGTATTGCTGGGCGTAATTTGGTATACCTTCCCCCAGCAGGAAGCGATGCTGCGACCGAAAAATATATTGGCGTGTCGCAGCGGATTGACCAGCCTGAGGAGCGTGAGGCAATCAAAGCCCGTCTCGCAAGTTTGATGGCAAGCGATGAGAAAGGCGGCATCATTGTCCGCACTAGTGCACAAGAAGCATCCGATACAGAACTTCAGCATGACATGCTTTACCTGCGCACCACTTGGGAAAACATCCATGCCGCGATGAAACAAAAGCCGGCACCAACCCTCCTCTATCAAGATCTCAGCCTGGCTGAACGGGTATTGCGGGATGTTGCTGGAGAAGAAACCACCCAGATTCGCGTAGATTCTGCAGAGAATTTCGAAAAACTCAAAGCATTTACCAATGCCTACATGCCTAACCTATTGGGCAAGTTAACACTGCATCGCGGTGAACGCGCCCTTTTTGATTTATTTGATGTCGATGCTGAGATTAATAAAGCACTGGGCCGTCGAGTAGATCTTAAATCTGGCGGCTACCTCATGATTGATCAAACGGAGTCGATGACGACGATTGACGTCAATACTGGCAGTTATGTTGGTGCACGTAACCTTGATGACACCGTCTTTAAGACAAACTTAGAAGCAGCTCAAGCGATTGCCCGGCAACTCCGCTTACGTAACCTCGGTGGAATCATCATTATTGACTTCATCGATATGGTCGGCAAGGATCATCAAGAATCAGTATTGCATGAACTTAAGCGCAATCTTGAGCGCGATCATGCGCGTACCTCAGTAAGCGACTTTTCTGCATTAGGTCTAGTAGAAATGACTCGCAAACGGACTCGCGAATCCTTAGCCCATATTACCTGTGAGCCATGTGCCACCTGCCTTGGCAAGGGAGAGATTAAAACAGCGCAAACCATTTGCTATGAAATCTTGCGTGAGATTGTGCGCGAGCATCGCCAATTTAATCCACGAGAATTTAGGATTGTGGCAGCGCCTGATGTAATTGATCTCTTCCTGGAAGAAGAGAATCAATTCTTAGCGCAGCTGGGTGACTTTATCGGTAAGCCAATCACCCTTCAAGCAGAAGGCAGCTTCCGCCAAGAGCAATACGATATTGTTCTAAGTTAATTGCTCTAAATTAAGCGTTTGAGAATTGGATGCGATGCAAATTCGCATACAGACCGTCTTTCTTAATCAGATCTTCGTGGGAACCGTTTTCAATAATTTTGCCTTGCTCTAGAACCACAATACGATCAGCATGCTCAATAGTTGATAAGCGATGGGCAATCACCAAAGTCGTTCTATTGGCCATTAAAGTTTCCAGAGCTTCTTGAACCTGACGCTCTGACTCAGAATCTAAGGCTGAGGTTGCTTCATCCAAGATCAGAATTGGCGCATCTTTATAAATAGCTCGCGCTATCGCTAAACGTTGGCGCTGGCCACCCGACAAGCGGTTGCCGTTGTCCCCCACCATAGAACCAATGCCCTCCGGCAACTCCTTAATGAGAGCGCTAAGATTAGCAGCCTCCAAAGCCTCCATGACACGACCACGGTCGATTCCTGCCTGATTGCTAGCACCATAAGCCACGTTGGCAGCGATCGTATCGTTAAAGAGAATGACATCCTGACTCACAAATGCAATTTGCCGGCGCACATCAGCCAGCACAATATTTTCTAAGGGAATGTCATCCAAGAAAATATGTCCGCTTGTGGGCTTGAAGAATCTTGGTAACAAATTGACTAAGGTAGATTTACCACCGCCAGAAGGTCCCACAAAAGCCACTACCTCGCCCGGCTTGATGGTGAGATCAATATTACTTAAGGCATCCTGACGATCACCCTCTTGTTCATATGAAAACCCGACATTGTCAAAACGTATGCCACCTTTTGTCTTATCCAAAGGAGTCATATTGAGCCTACGATCTTCGTCCTCTTCTAATGGTTGATCCATTAGAGAGAAAATCATTTCAGCTGCAGTCAATCCACGCTGTAGCGGTTGATTGATATCGGCTAAATGCTTTAAAGGAGAGATCACCAACATCATTGCGGTAATAAAAGCGGCAAAACCCCCTACAGTAGTGCCTTCAGTGGCTGATTGCATCAAGGCAATAACCAGCACAACAGACAAAGCCATAGAAGCGATCAACTGTGTAATGGGCTGGTTTAAACCGCCCGCTACCGCAGACTTCAAGGCGAATTGGCGCAAGCGTTCAGCCTTCTGCTTAAAGCGCGTCATCTCGTACTCTTGGGCACCATGTACTTTGACAATCTTATAACCCGCTGCAGCTTCCTCAACAATGTAAGCAAGATCACTAGTAAGCGCTTGTTGCTCTCTGTTGAGGGATCTGAGGCGACGATTAATTTTGCTCATGATGAACGCGATTACCGGAAAAATAACCAAGACCACTAAAGTTAACTGCCAGTTAAGGTAAATCAAGTAACCCATCAAACCGACTACTGTTAACGAATCACGTACTAAGCTAATCAACATTCCACCCATTACGGTGAGCACATTATTGACTTCGAAGACAACGCCATTAATTAAGTTTGATGCAGAATTCTTTTGGAAAAAAGTAGTGCTTGCATGCAAGAGTGTTTGGAACATTTGCTCACGTAACTTTAAAAGCACAGAGTTGATTACCCTGGTGAGTAAGTAGCTCGACAAAAACTGAGCCAAACTTCGAACCAGAGCAAGTCCGACCAAGAAAACAGGTACCTGCCAGAGTTTGCTATTGAGTTGACCGGTAAAGCCACGATCCAACAAAGGCTTCATTAAGGCCGGAATGGAGGTTTCGGCACCAGCTACCAATGCCATGGCCAAAAGCGACCCAATAATCAAGCCAATATGGGGCTTGAGGTAGGTAATTAAGCGATTTAGGGCGGTACGGTCTTGAGCATTCATATAATGAATTATGCCCACCTTATCAGTCATACTCATCACCCGCAATGAAGAGGCCAATTTGGACGATTGTCTGGCCTCCCTGGAGGGGATCGCCCAGCAGATCGTGGTTGTGGATACCAACAGCTCTGACCGCACCCTAGAGATAGCTAAAAGCCACGGAGCCACCATATCGCAGCCAGCCGACTGGCCTGGTTTTGGACCCCAAAAGAACCGTGCCCTAGATTTAGCTAATGGTGAATGGGTTCTATCTTTGGATGCCGACGAAAGAATTACCCCTGCCCTGAAGTCAGAAATTCTGACGGCAATTCACCATAGCGCCCATGTAGATTGTTTTGCTATTCCTCGGCTATCTTGGTATTGCGGACGCTTTATCCGCCACTCTGGCTGGAGCCCAGATTATGTCGATCGTTTATTTAAACGCGGTACCGCTCGTTTCTCAGATGATTTGGTTCATGAACGCCTACTTCCCAATGGCCAGGTCGCAAAATTAGAAAATCCTATGTTGCATTACAGCTTCATGAACTACTCTCAAGTACTGCAAAAACTAGATCGCTACTCCACAGCCTCAGCAGAGCAAGCATTTGCCAGAGGTAAAACAAGCAGCCCTCTTAAGGCAGTCCTGCATGGTGCATGGGCATTTTTCCGCACCTATGTTTTGCGTGCGGGATTCTTAGACGGTCCTCAAGGATTTGCATTAGCAGTATCCAATGGTCAAGGAACCTATTACCGCTATATCAAGTTATGGCACCTGAATCAGGAAGCCGGTAAATGATTTCGATTTTGCTAGCTACCTATAACTGGCCACAAGCACTCAAGCTTTGCCTAGAATCTCTGGCTACGCAAACC
>CANBSM010000039.1 GCA_947372155.1 Burkholderiaceae bacterium | reverse complement strand
ATGGTCTCGACTACTTCTGAGATTTGATCAATGTGTTGACCATTGGGTGCTGGCCATGAACGCCACTGATAGCCATAGATGGGACCTAAATCGCCATCTGGCGCTGCCCATTCATTCCAAATGGATACGCCGCGCTCCTTAAGCCAATTATTGTTTGTGCTGCCTTTGAGGAACCAAAGCAATTCATAAATAATTGACTTGAGGTGAAGCTTTTTGGTTGTCACCATCGGAAAGCCGTCGGCGAGGTTAAAGCGCATTTGGTGTCCAAATACAGAGACCGTACCGGTTCCAGTCCTATCGGACTTCTGAACCCCCTTGGCGAGGACTTGCTTCATGAGATCGTGATATTGACGCATATTTATTGGCTAAAAGTGGTTATAGGTGAACGCATTAAGGATAGCTTACTCGAATGTGGGCGACTTCACTCCTAGTGCCTTGTGAAGCTTAGGGGAAGTGGTTGTGTATTGAAGTTGAATCTGTTTTTCGGGATTTAGATACTCAGCGGCAGCAAAGGCGGCAAGGGCTGCCTCATGAAAGCCGGATAGGATGAGCTTTTTCTTGCCTGGGTAAACGTTGATATCACCAACTGCATAAATTCCCGGGATGCTAGTTTGAAATTTTCCGGTATCAACACAAATTTGTTTGCGATCGATATTCAGACCCCATTGGGCAATTGGACCTAATTTAGGTGAGAGTCCATAAAACACCAAAAGATCATCCAATGGAATCTGCTTTGCTTCACCATCGATATTGGTAAATGTAATATTTGCAAGTCGATCGTGTTGCGCTTCATATCCCGTTACTTGTCCAATTAACAATTGCATCCGATTGCTAGTACAAAGTTCGCGCATCTTCGCAATCGATTTTGGCGCAGCTTTGAAGTCGTCACGACGATGAATCAAGGTAACACTTGCTGCAATTTCAGAAAAATGAATTGCCCAATCTAGGGCTGCATCACCACCCCCGCAAATCACAATTCTTTTTCCCGCAAATTGCTCAGGATTTTTTACGTGATAGAAGACTTGTTTATTAACGTAATCCTCAATACCTTCAAGATTGATAGTGCGGGGCTGGAAGGCGCCAACACCCCCTGCGATAAAAACGGTTTTGCTCAGAAAGTGATTATCTTGCGAGGTACTTATCAGAAAGCGGCCATCAGCTTGGGGCTCGAGCTTAGTAACCTCTTGACCTAAATGAAATTGAGCGCCAAATGGTTCAATTTGTTTGAGTAAGTTATTGGTAAGTTCGCGTCCAGTGCAAACCGGAATGGCGGGGATATCGTAGATAGGTTTATCTGGATAAAGCTCAATACATTGGCCGCCAACCTGTGGCAGCGAATCAATCACATGCGCTTTAATTTCTAGGAGGCCTAATTCAAAAACCTGAAAGAGACCCACAGGACCGGCGCCAATGATGACGGCATCGGATTCTATGGGTGAGTGCGACACGAATGACTTTGGCTAGAAAATTACTTTACTAGCTGATCCAGTTTGCTCTTAACGTCTTTCCATTCCTCAGCATCTGGCAGGGCTGCTTTTGATTTGGTAATCGAAGTCCATGAAGGGGAGAGATCAGCATTTAATTTGATAAATGCTTGTTGATCACCAGGCACATCGTCTTCAGCATAAATGGCATTTACTGGGCACTCTGGAACGCAAACAGCGCAATCGATGCACTCATCTGGATCGATCACTAAAAAATTCGGACCTTCGCGAAAGCAGTCAACTGGACAAACATCAACACAGTCAGTGTATTTGCAACGGATACAAGCTTCGGTAACAACGTAAGTCATGGTGGTTTTGTTTCAAGAGCCCCAAAAAGCCGGGTGCTAAGTTATAAAGCATCAATTTTAGCCGAAATAGCCTATTTTTCAGGCAAAAGGGTCAATTTACTTGTTGTAAAGTTCCCCATATGAATACACAGTCCAATAACCCAGCAAATCAGCAAAAACCCAAAATTTTGGTGGCAAGAGCCATTTTCCCAGAGGCTTTAGCCAAACTGGAGGAATCCTTTGAGGTTCGAGCCAATCAAGAGGATCGGATTTTTAGTCCCGAAGAGCTGCAAATAGAACTCTCTGGTGTTGTAGGGGCTTTGGTTGCGGGCAGCGAAAGAATTGATGCCAATGCCCTGGCTCACGCTAAAGATTTGAAGGTGGTGGCCAATATTTCTGTGGGATACAACAACTTTGATGTGCCTGCAATCACTGCTGCTGGCGTGATGGCAACGAATACGCCAGATGTTTTAACGGATACAACGGCAGACTTTGGCTTTGCATTACTCATGGCAACAGCAAGACGTATTACTGAATCCGAACATTGGGTACGAGCAGGTCAATGGGATAAGTGGTCTATTGTGAATAACCCTCTGGGTATGGATTTGCATCACAGTACCGTAGGTATTATTGGCATGGGTCGTATTGGCCAGGGCATTGCTAAACGTGCTTTGGGTTTTAATATGAATGTGATTTATCACAATCGTAGTCGCCTATCAGAAGCTGATGAAAAAGCCTGTGGAGCTAAGTACGTTTCTAAAGAAGAATTACTTCGCACGGCAGATCATGTAGTGCTTGTACTGCCATATAGTGCCCAGAGCCATCATACGATTGGCGCTAAAGAAATTGCCCTCATGAAACCAACGGCAACCCTCATAAACATTGCCCGCGGGGGGATTGTAGATGATGCTGCTCTAGCTCTAGCGCTCAAGGAGAAAAGAATCTTTGCGGCTGGTTTAGATGTGTTTGAAGGTGAACCCAAAGTCCATCCTGAATTATTGAAATTGAGCAACGTTGTGCTGGCTCCACACATTGCAAGCGCCACAGAAAAAACTCGTAGAGCGATGGTTGATTTAGCAATTGATAATTTATGTGCAGCACTAGATGGTAAAAAGCCACCTAGCCTGATTAATGCAGAAGTCTATAAAGCTTAGTAAGTAAAAAATAAAGCCGAGTACTTGCTCGGCTTTATTGCTTGAGGCATAACCTCTAATGAGTAATGATTATTCAGCGTCGATTTCTTCTGGAAGTTCGCGTAAGGCTAATTCAATGCCACCAAATTTACCTGCGACCCAGTTATAGACTTTGCAGGCAATCCATAGCAAGCCAAAGCCGAGTAGGGCATTGAGAATGAGTGCGGACAGAACGGTAAATCCTGGGATAGCGCCATCACGAATGAAGGCAACAAATAATGCCAACAAAACGATTGGAACGGAGAAGCAGAGGTAAACCAAAACTAAAGTTTTGGCTGTGTGCATTGGGTCTAGAAAGACGAGTTCTTTTTTGCTAAGTTTCATGATGACGCAATCTTAAAGCAGTCCATCAAAAAGCGCCACATCTACCCAGTCTCCAGTAGCAACATTTCCCTGATCATGACCCAGAATCACAAAGCAATTTGCTTCACTCATCGAGCGCAAAATCCCAGCACCTTGGCTACCAGTTAGTCGTACCGTTGGCTTGCCATCGGCCCCACGCCCTAGAATGGCACGTTGAAATTCTGTGCGACCCGGCTTTTTTCGGATAGGAGCTTCGGCAATGGCTTGGGTAAGTGGCGGTTCAGTTTGATTAGCGCCATTGAGCTGCAGAAGTGCTGCACGGACAAACTGATAGAAGGTCACCATGACTGCGACAGGATTTCCTGGCAGGCCAAAGAAGAGGGTTTTGCGACCAGGTGTTTTTCCTGCAACTGGTTTGAGCACTCCAAAAGCCATAGGGCGTCCTGGACGCATAGCAATTTTCCAAAAACCAACATCACCTAACTCTTGCATGATCTGTTTTGTGAAATCTGCCTCACCAACAGAAACACCTCCAGAGGAAATCAATACATCCGCTTTACTGGCTGCTTCAATAAATGCTTGCTTCAAGGAGGCGGGGTCATCACGCACAATGCCGCAATCAATAATGTCTAAATTTAGGCGGTTGAGCAAGCCAGTCAGGCTGTAGCGATTGCTGTCATAAATGCTGCCTGCATCCAATGCTTGACCAAGCGCACGCAACTCATCACCTGATGACAGAATGGCCACCTTAAGTTTGCGCCTTACGGGTAAGGAGGTAATACCCAGTGACGCGGCTAAGCCCAGATCAGAAGGGCGCAGTAAGCGTCCAGCAAAAATGGCGGGTTTACCTTTTTGAAGATCTTCGCCACGCAGACGACGATTCTCGCCAGGCTTTAATTGATCTTGCCTAAATTCAATCGTAAGCTCATCTTTTGTGGCTGTGAATTCTTGTGGGATCACGGTGTCACAGCCTGCTGGCATGATTGCACCAGTCATGATCTTCAGGCATTCTCCAACGCCAATATGTCCCTCATAAGGTTTTCCGGCGAGTGCTGTGCCTATCACTTTCAATGTAATGGTGGCACTATTAATATCGAGACATTTACCATCAAATGCAAAGCCATCCATTGCGGAATTGTCTGCGGCAGGCACATCGATGGGTGAAAGTAAGTCAGCTGCCAATATCCGATTGATCGCCCGATCTAATGGAACAGTTTCAATATCGGAAGACTCGTTAATCGCCTTTGATTCTTGAATGAGATCTTCCACTAATGCAGAAATTGCTTTACGAGCATCATCCACATGTAGCGAAGAGGTCAGAAGTATCGATTGGTTTGGGGAATGACTCATGCTGATGCCTCTTCTAGCAACTTTAACTCTTCGGGGGTGTTTGCATTAGCAAAAACTTGAGGATCGTCAAAGATCACAGTGCTACTGCGCAACTCTTTAAACCAGCGATCAATTTTGAGATCACCCTTAAGTAAAAAGTTGGCGAGAGCATCTTGTAAGTTTGCGCGCATTAAGCAAAACACCGGTTGTGCCCATACCTTGCCATCAGTTTCCTTGCTGGAGGCATATACCAGCTCAAAATCACCTCGCTCCATCTCCGCAACTAATAACTCCGCGAGATTGTTGGGTTGCAAGGGTGAGTCGCAGGGAGAGGTTAGGAGATAGGGAGTCCTGCATGCCTTTAGGCCCTCAGAAAAGCCCGCAAGTGGCCCTGAAAAATCGGGCGTCTCATCCATGATCACTGGGTATCCATAACTCGCATACTTTGTGATGTTGCGGTTTGCATTAATAACTATGGTTTGCACTTGGGGCTTGAGCTTGGCGATGGCGGATTCGATCAGCGGTTTGCCATGAAAAGGGATTAAGCCTTTGTCAATGCCACCCATACGTTGCGCACGTCCGCCAGCAAGTATGAGTCCAGTAATATCTTCAGTAGAGATCATTAGCCGCCAATGTAAGACATTTCAACCTTGCGGTTGCCAGTTGACGGATTGGTAGTATGCGAGCCCCGAATTTCTGAGTAGTGATCGTCACGAGTTGACCAGGTATTCATTACCGCGTTGGCGATTTCCAAATCACTCATGCCAGAGCGTAATAAAGTTTTGAAATCAAATCCCTCATTCGCAAAGAGGCAGAGATACATTTGCCCATCAGTTGAAATACGAGCTCGAGAGCATTCGTGACAGAAAGTTTGAGTAACACTGGAGATCACACCAATCTCGCCTGACCCATCGACATAACGCCAGCGCTGAGCAACTTCGCCAGCGTAGTTGGCCCCAACTGGCTCTAGTGGAAATGCTTCATTAATGCGGGCAATCACTTCTTTTGAGGGGAGAACTTGCTCCATGTTCCAGCCATTAGAGCTTCCTACATCCATAAATTCAATAAAACGCAGAATGACGTCACTACCTTTAAAGTGCTTAGCCATCGCAACAATCTCATGATCATTGGTGCCTTTTTTCACCACCATATTGACTTTGATATTCTGAAAGCCTACTTCTTGTGCTGCGGCAATCCCATCGAGTACATCGGCAACCGGGAAGTCAACATCATTCATTTTTTTGAAGATGGTGTCATCCAGACCATCAAGGCTGACTGTCAATCTTTGTAGTCCGGCTGCTTTTAGTGCAGCAGCTTTCTTGCGCAAGATGCTACCGTTAGTTGTTAGAGTGAGGTCTAGCGCATTATCTTCAGGCGTGCGTACTTTAGCCAACATCTCAATGAGTAATTCCAAGTTCTTACGCAGCAAAGGCTCGCCACCAGTTAGTCTAATTTTTTCAACACCTAATGTGGCAAATATGGAGGTAAGGCGAGTGATTTCTTCAAAGCTCAATAGCTCTTTGTGAGCTAGGTAAGGATAGTTTTGGTCGAACACTTCTTTAGGCATGCAATAGTTGCAGCGGAAGTTGCAGCGATCCGTTACGGAGATACGGAGATCTCTTAGAGTGCGTCCGCGGGTATCTTTGGTATGGCCATGAGGCGCCATCAAATGAGCGCCAATAGTTGGCGACAGGCCTTTGCCTTCGTCAATGCGTATGGGAATTACTTTGGGGATTGCTTTTTCAACCATGAGCTCAATTATGGCTGTGAAACGGGGTTTCTGCCAAACCCCCAGATATCCTTTTGGGATAAATGGGGGTCTAGAGAAAAAGCTTTAGAAGGCTTAAACCGTTTTTTCTTGACCGCCGGTTTCAACTAAAACCATTGGACCATCAGGAAGGCTGGCAGCTGGTTTAGGTGCTCTACCCAGGTTATGAGCAACAGGCTCTGCCTGAATCTGGCTTTGAGCATCAGCATGCTTTGAAGAGTCGGTTGCAACCCAAATCATGCCGGCTGATTCCACAACGCTATGCAAAGGAGTTTCTTCAAGCGCCTGGAAGGCAACTTTAGGAAGTTCTGGTGCAGGCTTGGTGATGACTTCGATCTTAGCCGCTGCAACAGCAACTGGTGCTGGAGTAGATGCAGGCGCAGAATGTTGTGCAGGGCGATTGGATTGACGTGGAGCACGTGGTGCGCGCTCTTGCCTTTCTTGTTTCTCTGCAACAGGTTTTGCATTACCAAAACTATTGACGATGTTCTGAATCGGCATGGAGGCAGATGCACCGCCCATTCCAACGGGAGGACCTGTAAATGGACTTGCGGACACTGTAGCTACGGCCGCTGAAGAGTTGGCAACATCATTGCCGCCTTCAGTGCGCTCGCCACGTTGGCCACGACCACGACCGCGACGGTTACGACCACGACCGCGACGCTCTTCGCCATCGGCGGCTGGAGCAGTTTCGCTACCAGGAGCCGCTTCAGTAGCAGGAGTTACTGCTGCTGGATTGGCTTGGCGTTCTGGCTTAGGACCATTTTGATTGCCTTGGTTACGGTTGCCATTGCGGTTATTGCGGCTACGGTTGTTGTTAGCGCCTTCTGCTGGAGTGCCTTCAGCTGCAGTTGCTGTTGGGCGCTCAGTACGCTCACCACGACGATTGCGACCACGATTGCGATCGTTACCATTACGGCCTTGATTGCGACCACGCGGGTTGCTTGGTGCGGGCTTCTCTTCAACTGCTGGAGCAGAGGAGAAAAGCTTCTTAATAAATCCAAAGAAGCCGCCAGAACTTTCAGTTGCTACTTTTTCAGTGCGTGCAGGACGTGGCTGACTAACTGGCGCAGGTTGTGTAGGCGTAATGCCTTTGACTGCTGCTTCTGGACGTACTTTTACATCGGCATCTTTTTTGCTAACGGTTGTGTCTGTCTCGAGTTCACGAGCAGCCTCTTCCGCCATCACGTAACTCGCTTTTTGATCATCAAGGCGTGGATCGTCGTGACGCAAACGCTCTAGCTTGTAATGCGGAGTTTCTAAGTGCTTGTTAGGAACCATCAAGACGTTCACTTTGAAGCGAGTCTCAATTTTGATGACTTCAGCACGTTTTTCATTCAAAAGGAATGCAGCCACTTCGACTGGTACCTGAGTATGAATCGCCGCTGTGTTTTCTTTCATTGCCTCTTCTTGGATGATGCGTAGAACTTGCAATGCAGAAGATTCAGTATCGCGAATATGGCCAGTGCCATTACAACGTGGGCAAGTGACATGGCTACCTTCAGACAATGCAGGGCGCAAGCGCTGACGAGACATTTCCATCAAGCCAAACTTGGAAATCTTACCCATCTGCACGCGAGCGCGGTCATGACGCAGAGCATCGCGTAAGCGGTTCTCAACATCTTTCTGGGCTTTACTCGATTCCATATCAATGAAGTCGATCACGATCAAGCCGCCTAAGTCACGCAAACGTGCTTGACGAGCGATTTCATCGGCAGCTTCTAGGTTGGTGCGAGTAGCGGTCTCTTCAATGTCAGAGCCACGGGTTGCGCGTGCTGAGTTAACGTCGACTGAAACTAATGCTTCAGTGTGGTCGATCACGATTGCGCCGCCTGATGGCAATGGCACGGTACGTGAGTAAGCAGTTTCAATTTGATGCTCAATCTGGAAGCGAGAGAACAAAGGCACATCGTCTTGATAGCGCTTAACTCGTGGCAAATTGTCTGGCATCACCACAGACATGAATGCTGCAGCTTGTTCGTAGATGTCATCAGTGTCGATGAGAATCTCACCAATATCAGGCTGGAAGTAATCGCGAATCGCGCGAATCACTAAGCTTGACTCAAGGTAAATCAGCAACGGAGCAGAGTTTCCTTTAGCAGCTTCATCAATCGCTTTCCACAATTGCATGAGGTAACTTAAGTCCCACTGCAATTCAGTAGCGTCACGACCAATACCAGCGGTACGAGCAATGATGCTCATGCCATCTGCCACTTCCAATTGAGCCATCGCTTCGCGGAGTTCTTGACGGTCTTCACCTTCAATACGGCGGGAAACACCGCCTCCACGTGGGTTATTTGGCATGAGAACCAAATAACGACCTGCCAAGGAGATAAAGGATGTGAGGGCTGCGCCTTTTTGGCCGCGCTCTTCTTTTTCTACTTGAACAATGATTTCTTGACCTTCGCGTAAAGCATCCTTAATAGAAGCATTACGGACGTCAATACCTTCTTTAAAGTAACTGCGAGCTACTTCCTTAAATGGCAAGAAGCCATGACGCTCTTCGCCGTAATTGACAAAGCAGGCCTCAAGGGAAGGTTCAATACGGGTAATGACACCTTTATAGATATTGCCTTTGCGTTGTTCACGACCAGCAGCTTCGATATCGATATCAATGAGTTTTTGACCATCAACGATGGCAACTCGCAACTCTTCTTGTTGAGTTGCATTAAACAACATGCGTTTCATAACACTCTCCTATGGGGGAGGGCGTCGTTGCGCGCTGCGTTAGGGGACAAGTTAGATGCCGCTTGGGACTAAGCCTAAGGCGGTATATGAGTGTGGATCATGCAAATCTAAGCATTTTTTGCTTAGTTCACCCAGTTAACGGTTGGTTAAATCGGTGCCACACTTGACGATCGCCGCAGAGACCTCCTTTAGGTCATCAATGCAGGCGCGCGCCTAAAAACTGTCTTCTAATCGCGGGTCGCGGCATACGGCACACCAACCCTGCGCCTCATTACAACGGGGGAGGGGCAACCCCGGGAGTCTTTTAAAGGGCGACTCCAAACTCCACGATTCAAACCTGAATCAGGTTCGTCACGGGCCAATAAATTGGCTAGAGCGTTGATTATACGGCACAAGTTGAATCACAATGGGGTATTGTTGAGTCCCTTGTCATCCTCTATTGGGGTGGCCAGAGAGATAAATCATGAAATCTGACCCAATATCCAAGCCTAAAGCGAGCCCTGCAGCCGTTCTTCTTCAGACCATTGGTCCGGAAGAGGCTGGGCAGCGTTTAGATAATTACCTGCTGCGCTGGGCAAAAGGGGTCCCCAAAAGCCATGTTTACCGAATTA
>CANBSM010000038.1 GCA_947372155.1 Burkholderiaceae bacterium | reverse complement strand
GCTTTGGAAGAGGTTTATGAAAACCTAGAACAAGCTGGTAAACGCGTCTTGCAAGATGACATTAATGATGCGGATGCAGAGCAAGTTCTCGAGACGATTGCAAAAGAGGAAGACACCAACGGACGTATTCGTCGTAATGTGATGGATACTCGCAGAGCCTTGTCTTTCTTGATGCGCAGCAAGTTACTCTCTGACGAGCAGCAAGAAGAAGCGCGTCAAATTTTGCGCGATATTGATTCCCTTGAAAACCATACCGCTTTCTTGTTCGATAAGATTAACTTCTTGATGGATGCTACCGTCGGTTTCATTAACTTGAACCAATCTAAGATCATCAAGATCTTCTCGGTGGTATCTGTAGCCTTAATGCCACCAACTTTGCTTGCTAGTATTTGGGGTATGAACTACAAGCATATGCCTGAGTTAGATGCGACTTGGGGTTATCCGATGGCTATTGGTGCGATGGTGGTTTCAGCAATTATTCCGCTTTGGTATTTCCATAGCAAAGGCTGGATGAAGTAATTAGCAGTTTGGATTTGTGCTTAACTGCTGAGTAGTGCGATTAACTCAGTTAGTGCAAATTCAGTTGCTTGCCGCCTTACTGCTTGGCGATCGCCATCAAAATGGATCGTTTGAGTCAGAGTTTGATTCTCGGTAGCCCAGCCAAAACAAACCGTCCCCACTGGTTTTTCGGCTGATCCACCAGATGGTCCTGCAATTCCGGTAATAGAGACAGCTACATTGCTGCCAGAGTGGATTCGTGCCCCCTCGGCCATAGCCTTGGCTACCTGTTCGCTAACAGCCCCATGGGACTCAATCAGCTGGGCTGGGACATCAAGGGAATCCGTTTTGGCTTCATTGCTGTAAGTGATGTAGCCACGTTCAAACCATGCACTTGAGCCCGCAAGCTCTGTCAGGGTAGCGGAAACAAGACCGCCAGTGCAAGACTCTGCAAGTGACACCGTCCAATTTCTGGAAAGCAAAATCTCGGCTAAGGTTTTAGTGAGGTCAGTTGTATTCATTATTTAATGAAGAACTGTAATAGGGCCATCACGAGCAGTGTACAGAACGCAGCCGCCAGATCATCAACCACAATACCAAAACCACGCCATATTATTTCTGGATAGCTTGAGTGTTGAGTCGTATCACTTGTAGAATTTTTAAAGTGACGATCAATCACTCCAATAGGGCCTGGTTTGATTGCATCAAAAAATCGGAACAGCGCAAAAGCAATCAGCTGCATCCAAATGTTCGCCGGCATGACAAAAATAAGCACCAACCAAAAGGCAACAATTTCATCCCAAACTATTCCACCAAAATCTTTTTTACCTAACTCTTCGCTGACATAGCCACAGATCCAGCAGCCAAGCAAAATGCCGCCACCAATAATCCACAGGAAGTCTTCTGTACTTAGAAAGTATTCGCCTACTAGAAAGGCTGCCCAAGCCCAGAGGGTGCCAGCAGTGCCTGGAGCTATGGGGCTTAGGCCGCTACCAAAGCCAAAAGCAAGAGTGCGGCTAGCAGTTTGAAACACCCATTTAAAGTTTGGCTTCACTTCTGCGGAATATTGAGTATTAGTCATGCTGCAAAGTGATCAAATGAGTTTAAAAGAGGTGCTGCTTCTATATCGCTCATCACTTCTCCTAATGAATTGACTAAGGATACTTTTACTTCCGCACCTGCTTTGGGAAGAATTTTTCCAATGCGTGTGATTGGTAAGTTGAGTGACTTGCCAATCGCTTGGATTTTTTCATGCTGACTTGAGGATGCAGTAAAGCAAAGTTCGTAATCATCTCCACCGCACGCAGCAAATTGATTTTGAATAGACATCTCCTGTTTTTGCAGTGTGACAGATTTTGGCAAACGATCTAGCTCAATTTGTGCATCTACTTTTGACTGCCCCAAGAGATGACGTAGGTCCCCTAGCAATCCATCGGACACGTCTAAAGCGGCGCTTGCCACATCTCGTAAGTGAGTCCCTAATTCCATTCGTGGCGTTGGTTGGTGCATGCGGTATTCAATTTGTTGCAAATCTTGCTTGGAAAGATGGATTTCATGACGCAGTGCAGCAAGAGCCAGCCTTGCATCCCCAATCGCTCCTGAGACCCAAATGTCATCGCCTGCCTGAGCGCCTGATCTGCGTATGGCTTTGCCAGTGGGCGCGCTGCCCAAGGCCGTAATGGAGATGGTGAGGGGGCCGGCAGTGGTGTCGCCACCAATAAGGGGGCAGGAATACTCCTTAGCAATGGCAAACAGGCCTTTAGAAAAAGCTTCGAGCCAGACCTCATCTACTGCTGGTAGGGCAATTGCCAAGGTAAATCCGAGTGGCCTTGCGCCCATAGCAGCTAGGTCTGAAAGGTTGACTGCAAGGGCTTTGCGGCCCAATAGCTCGGGATTAGCACCTGCAAAAAAGTGCCTGCCCTCAACCAACATATCGCTGGTAACAGCTATTTCTTCATTTGCAGGCGGCTTGATTAGGGCGCAGTCATCACCAATACCCAGGGTGATTGCTTGATCGGCATCTGTGCGCAGTGAAACCGCACCCGTTTTGAAAAAACGTTCAATGAGGTCAAATTCCCCAAGGGGTTTGGAATAAGAAGACATGCCCCATTTTATGGTGGTTACGATGTGAATGTCCGAGAGGAATAGAATTAAGGTCTTAACAGTCTTAGATAAAACGAAGATAAGACAGAAATTAGCGAGTTAGTGAATGAGCAAAGAAAATAATAAAGAGCAACAAATTGCAGCCTTAAGAGAGGCTGCTCTTCAGTACCATGAATTTCCTACCCCCGGCAAAATTGAAATTGCCCCAACTAAGCAGCTGACTAATCAGCGAGACTTAGCTCTGGCATATACGCCTGGCGTTGCGGCTCCTTGTGAAGAGATTGTTAAAGATCCTGCAAATGCATTTAAGTACACGGCGCGTGGAAATTTAGTTGGCGTGATTACCAACGGCACCGCTGTTTTAGGTTTGGGAAATATTGGACCGCTGGCAAGTAAGCCAGTGATGGAAGGTAAAGCAGTTCTTTTTAAGAAGTTTGCTGGCATTGACGTTTTCGATATCGAAGTTAATGAAAACGATCCAGATAAGTTAGTAGAAATTATTGCGGCACTAGAGCCAACTTTTGGCGGTATCAATTTAGAAGATATTAAAGCGCCCGATTGTTTTGTCGTTGAGCGCAAGTTGCAAGCGCGCATGAAGATTCCGGTCTTCCATGATGACCAACACGGTACAGCGATTGTGGTTGCAGCCGCGATCCTCAATGGCTTGAAGGTAGTTGGCAAAAAAGTAGAGGAAGTTAAGTTGGTTACTTCAGGAGCGGGTGCTGCTGCACTAGCTTGCTTAGACCTATTGGTTGATTTGGGTATTCCTCGTAAAAATATTTGGGTTACTGATCTAGCCGGTGTTGCTTACAAGGGCCGTAAAGAATTGATGGATCCTGAGAAGGAGCCATTCTGCCAAGACACAGATCTACGTACACTTGATCAAGCGATTGAAGGCGCAGATATTTTCTTAGGCCTTTCTGCTGGCGGTGTACTCAAACAAGACATGGTAAAGAAGATGGCGCCCAAGCCATTGGTGTATGCCTTAGCAAATCCAACACCAGAAATTTTGCCCGAAGAAGTAAAAGCAGTTCGTCCAGATGCAGTGATGGCAACAGGTCGCACTGACTATCCGAACCAAGTAAATAACGTGTTGTGTTTCCCGTTCATCTTCCGCGGTGCATTGGATGTGGGTGCAACAACGATTACCCGTGGCATGGAAGTGGCAGCAGTCAAGGCCGTGGCCGAATTGGCTCAAGCAGAGCAGAGCGAAGTGGTTGCCTCTGTTTACGGTATTGAGAACCTATCCTTCGGTCCAGAGTATCTGATTCCAAAGCCATTTGATCCGCGCTTGATCACTGTGATTGCTCCAGCGGTTGCTAAGGCGGCAATGGATGATGGTGTGGCTTCACGTCCTATTAAAGATTTCGATGCTTATCGCAATCAGTTGCAACAATTCGTGTACCACTCCGGTACTTTGATGAAGCCACTCTTTAGCATCGCTAAGCGTGTGTCGGCAAATCAAAAACGTATTGTGTTTGCTGAAGGTGAAGATGAGCGCGTATTACGGGCAGTACAAATCATCATTGATGAACACCTCGCAACCCCAATTCTGATTGGCCGTCCAGCTGTAATCGAGCATCGAATTGAGAAATTCGGTTTGCGTATGAAGGCGGGTGATGACTTTGAGATTGTGAATCCCGAGAACGATTCTCGCTTCCGTGATTTCTGGCAAACCTATCTTGCGCTTACTGAGCGTAAGGGCGTAACAGAGTCCTTTGCTAAGTTAGAAGTGCGTCGCCGGAATAGTTTGATTGGTAGCCTGATGATTCAAAAGGGCATGGCAGATGGCATGATCTCTGGCACAGTAGGTAATTTAGCTACGCATTTGAAGTATGTTGACGAAGTGATTGGGCATGAACCCGGTGCGAATGTGTATGGTGCGATGTCAGGCTTGATCCTTCCGGGACGCCAAGTATTTTTAGTGGACACTCATATCAATCTTGACCCCACTGCTGAACAGTTGGCGGACCTCACTCTCATGGCCGCAAGTGAAATGAGAAAGTTAGGGTTAGCTCCTAAAGTCGCATTACTTTCGCATTCGAACTTTGGCTCAAGCAATGCGCCATCTGCAGTCAAAATGCGCGAAGTGTTGGCATTGCTTCAGAAAGCAGATCCAACCTTAGAGGTTGATGGAGAAATGCACGGCGATAGCGCTTTGGATGCAAGCATTCGTGAAGGTGCGGTATCTTCATCCTCATTGAAGGGCGATGCCAATTTGCTAGTTTTGCCAAATATTGACGCTGCAAACATCTCATACAATTTGCTAAAAACAGCAGCCGGTAATGGCATTGCAATTGGCCCATTGTTATTAGGGGTTGCTAAGCCAATTCACATCCTCACCCCAGCCGCAACCGTGCGTCGTATCGTGAATGTGACAACTTTGGCAGTCGTTGAGGCAGCAAGCAATGCGCGAGGTATTAGCTAGGCATTTATAATTTATGTAAGTTAGCAATAACTCACATAAATTATTTCTATATAAATCAGTGTGTTACATAAAATGCACTGTATTTGGGCTTGATTTGATGGCGTGTTACGGGTAACCTAGCACCCATCATGAATAATCGCTCTGAAAACAGCAATACAGCCAGCTTCGATGAACAAAGCCGCGCTGAAAGTTGGGACAGCAATGATCGACTTGAAACCGAATCTTCCGCTGCCAATATCTACGCTGAAGGCGGTTTATCTCGTTTACAAACCTATGCAGCAAATCAAGTTTCGGGGAAAAAAGTGACAGCTTCTTGGCGTGCCGCTTTGGCCGTTCGCGATGCCGGACCGCCGGCAATGTTGCGCAGTGTGCGCCCTAATATCGTTCAATCCATTCGCGCTTTCCGCACGCCTGATTTGCAGGAAGCGGCAACTGAATTGGGTCAACACTTTATTTATGCCAATTGCGCAAATGCAATGACTAAAGGTGAGGTTTTGGAATCCATTGCGATTGCTTACTCCTTTACTAAGCAACAGGCAAAAAATTACGATCCTTTGTTGGATGCTTTAACTACTACGGTAGACAAGTCTGGCCCACAGCCTGGATTTGTAGTGGTGCTTGAAGGTTTGCCTTGTACTCAGAAGTTTGACAAAGAAGCTCGTGAAACACTGTTAGATGTGTTCCGTGATGCGGTTGATTTCTGGGCTGAGCGCCGTACTCCATATCGCGTCTTCTACTCTTTTGCTTAATCGCTAAGATTTTAGAAGCTCTACAAATCGCCTCTACTTGAGGCGATTTTGCATTTCAGGATTCCAGATACTGTGCACGGCTGTAATGGCTACCACGCCTGCTGTTTCCGTTCTGAGCACCCGCTCCCCTAAGGAAACTAATTGATAGCCTGCAGACTCTGCTTGCGCCTCTTCTTCGGGGGAATGGCCGCCTTCGGGTCCGATCATGAGGACGATGTCTTGGGGAGTATTCGCTATCAACACGGAATACATGCTTTTGGTGGCATCTGGACTCAGTAGTAGCTTTAGGGCTGGCTTTGGACTGGCTTTTAAATAACCCTCAAATGTTTGAATGGGCTCCAGGTTTGCAAAGACTGTGCGGTCGCATTGCTCGCATGCTGCTTGAATAACCCCTTGCCAATGAGCAAGCCGTTTATGGGCGCGCTCTAAATCACTTGAACGCGTGAGCTTGAGGATGGACCGCTCACATTGCATTGGCGCAATATTTTGCGCGCCAGTCTCGACGGCCTTTTCAACAATCCAGTCCATTTTATCGCCGCCAGCTAGTCCCTGGGCCAAAGTAATGGCATATGGAGTCTCACGATGGGTGTCGGTGCGGATTTCCGTTAACTGAACCTGACCAGCTTTTCCGGTCAAAGAGAGGAGCTCTCCCTTAGCTATTTGGCCTTTTCCATCGAATACTGGGAAAAATTCCCCGATTTGGATACGTCGAACACGCAGGTGGTGGGCAACCTCAGATGTGAGGGTGGTTGGCTTTTGGGATTCCCATGGTCCGGGAAGATAAAATTGAGGCATTACTGAAATATAGCCAATTAATTTTCCAGAGACCACTTTTACGATGTCAAACCTTCAAATTCGTATGGCCAATGCCATCCGCGCTTTATCCATGGATGCAGTACAGCAGGCAAATTCAGGCCACCCTGGCATGCCCATGGGTATGGCAGATATTGCTGTTGGTCTTTGGAATGAACATTTAAAACATAACCCAACAGATCCACATTGGATTGATCGCGATCGTTTTGTTTTATCTAATGGTCACGGGTCTATGTTGTTGTATTCGCTCTTACATCTTTCTGGTTACGACTTGCCGATTGAGGAGTTAAAAAATTTCCGTCAATTGCATAGCAAGACTCCAGGGCATCCTGAGTATGGAATTACGCCTGGTGTAGAAACAACAACTGGTCCACTCGGACAGGGAATTTCTAATGCAGTTGGAATGGCACTTGCAGAAAAATTATTAGCAGAAGAATTTAATCGTCCTGGCCTCAATATCGTTGATCACTACACCTACGTATTTTTAGGTGATGGTTGCTTGATGGAAGGTATTAGCCACGAAGTGTGTTCATTAGCTGGAACGCTAAAGCTGAATAAATTAATTGCATTATGGGATGACAACGGTATTTCAATTGATGGCAAGGTTGTTTCTTGGTTTAACGAAGATACTCCTAAGCGTTTTGAGGCTTACGGTTGGAATGTGATTCGGGCTGTTGATGGCCATGATGCAGAGGCTGTATCTGCGGCGATTGCCAAGGCTAAAAAGAGCGATAAGCCAACCCTAATTTGCTGCAAGACTGCGATTGGCCAAGGCTCGCCAAATATGGCTGGTAGCGACAAAGTGCATGGCTCACCATTAGGTGCTTCAGAAATTGCTGCTACGCGTGTTGCCTTGAATTGGCCTTACGCACCATTTGAAATTCCGAAAGATATTTATGCTGCTTGGGATTTTAAAAAGCGCGGCCAAGCTGCTGAGCATGAGTGGAATAAAGAATTCCAGAAATACAAAAATAAATTTCCAGAACTTGCTGCTGAATTACAGCGTCGTATGGCAGGTGATCTATCTAAAGATTTTTCGTCTACATTAAATGCGTATTTGAAAGCTTGCCAAACCAAAGCAGAGACTATTGCGACTCGTAAAGCAAGTCAGAATGCGATTGAAGCACTGGCACCTGCTTTGCCAGAATTTATGGGCGGTTCTGCTGACTTAACAGGGTCCAACTTAACTAATTGGTCTTCATGCAAACCTGTACGTGCCGATCAATGGGGTAACCACATCAATTACGGCGTCCGTGAATTTGGTATGAGTGCCATCATGAATGGTATTGCTTTGCATGGTGGTTACATTCCATTTGGTGGTACGTTTTTAACTTTCTCAGACTACAGCCGCAATGCTTTGCGTATGGCTGCTTTGATGAAATTGCGCAGCATTTTTGTCTTTACCCATGACTCTATTGGCTTGGGTGAGGATGGCCCAACCCATCAGTCTGTAGAGCATGTAGCTAGCTTGCGCCTCATTCCAAACCTGATGGTTTGGCGTCCCTGCGACACCACAGAGAGTGCTGTAGCTTGGGGCTCAGCTATTGAGCGTAAAAATGGCCCTAGCGCCTTGATTTTTAGTCGTCAGAACTGCCCATTCGTATCTCGTACGGCAGCACAAATTAAAGATATCGCACGCGGTGGTTACGTGTTGCGTGATCCGTCTGGCAAGATTGATGCGGTCATTATTGCGACTGGTTCTGAAATTGCTCTTGCATTGCAAACTGCAGAACACTTAGAAAAAGATGGTTTAGGAATTCGAGTTGTTTCGATACCTTCAACGACTGTCTTCGATCAACAAGATGCTGCCTATAAAGCAACTGTATTGCCGGCCAATACTCCACGCATTGCTGTTGAAGCTGGCGTAAGTGATTTCTGGTGGAAGTATGGTTGTGCGGCTGTCCACGGAGTTGACACATTTGGTGAATCTGCACCAGCTCCAGTGTTGTACGAATATTTTGGTTTAACAGTCGATCAAATTACAAAGACGGTTAAACAATGTATTGCAAAGAAATAAATAAAAGTACGAAATTCAATATTAGTAAGGGGAAATAAATGACAATTCGTGTCGCAATTAATGGTTATGGACGTATCGGTCGCATGGTATTACGTGCCTTATATGAAGATCAATTGAATGGTAAGCCACGCCGTGATATTAAGATTGTTGCAATTAACGCCATGGGCGATATTGCTATCAATGCTCATCTGACTCAATACGATTCAGCTCACGGTCGCTTTCCTGCTGAAGTTTCTGTCGATGGTGATTGCATGGTGGTTAACGGCGATCGCATCAAAATGTTTTGTACTCGCAATCCTGCAGAGACCCCGTGGGGTGAGTTAGGCGTGGATTTAGTTTTGGAATGTACTGGTAAGTTCACTTCAAAAGAAAAAGCCATGATTCATATCGAGCAGGGCGCAAAGAAAGTATTGATTTCTGCTCCTGGTGAAAAAGATGTGGATGCAACGATTGTGTATGGCGTAAATCAAAATGTATTGAAGCCAAGCGATGTTGTTGTATCGAATGCCAGTTGCACTACCAACTGTTTGGCCCCATTAGTGAAGCCGCTTTTAGAAAAGATTGGCATTGAATCTGGTTTGATGACAACGATTCACGCATTCACAAACGATCAGGTGTTGACTGATGTGTATCACAAGGATATGCGTCGCGCACGTTCTGCTGTTACCAGCATGATTCCAACTAAAACTGGTGCTGCTAAAGCGGTTGGTTTAGTTCTGCCGGCTTTGGCAGGTCGCTTTGATGGTTTTGCAATGCGCGTACCCGTAATCAACGTTTCGGTGGTTGACCTCACTTTTGCTGCAAGTCGTGCCACCAGCGTCGATGAAGTGAATTCCATCCTTAAGGCTGCCAGCGAAGGTGAACTTAAAGGTATTTTGGGCTTCAATACCTTGCCGTTGGTATCCATCGACTTTAACCACGACCCACGTCCGAGTATTTATGACGCTTCTCAAACCCGTGTATCTGCCGATGGCAAATTGGTAAAAGTATTGGCTTGGTACGACAACGAGTGGGGTTATTCTGTTCAGATGCTCAATGCAGCTGAGGCGTTGATGGCGGTAAAGTAAGAAAAAGTCTTGAAAGTTGTTGAAAAACACTTAAATCGGCTTTTTAAGCCTGATAATGCAAAAAAGACCTCAATTTGAGGTCTTTTTTGCATTAAAAGCACTAAAAACGGCTTATTTTGGCTGTTTATTGCGGCAATTTTTCTTCAGGCAGTGACCGTACATGGCTAAAGCATGTTCTTGGAGCTTAAAACCCAGGTTTTTGGCAATATCGCGCTGCCTTTTTTCAATAGCCTCGTCTACAAACTCCTCAACATGGCCACAATCAATACAAACTAGGTGGTCATGGTGTTGACCTTCATTTAGCTCGTAAATAGCCCTACTATCACCCTTGCTAGATTCAAAGTGGCTGCGGAGCAAAAGGCCGGCACGTTCAAACTGGGTAAGTACCCGGTAAACCGTTGCTAGACCTATCTCTTTATCCTCTTTGGCTAAAGCCATGAAGACATCCTCGGCGCTAAAGTGGGTTCCGCCGTTGTGATGAAAAAAATCGAGGATTTTCATCCGTGGCCCGGTCGCTTTTAGGCCGATATCGCGTAAATCTTCAGGGGTAGGGATTTGGGTCATATTTATGGCATTGGGAGCTAAAATCAATGTCTTAATGATACGGCCAGCCATGCAAAATTGCCTTGAACTTTTTACCCGTTTTTTGAGCCCTGTTTTGAGAGGG
>CANBSM010000037.1 GCA_947372155.1 Burkholderiaceae bacterium | reverse complement strand
ATGATGTGTGTAGTGACCTTTGTGTCACTGATGGTTCACATCTACACCATTGGCTATATGCACGGTGAAGAGGGCTACAACCGCTTCTTCTCTTATATCTCTTTGTTCACCTTTGCCATGTTGATGTTGGTGATGAGCAACAATTTATTGCAACTCTTCTTTGGTTGGGAAGCAGTGGGTGTGGTTTCGTATTTATTGATTGGCTTCTACTTTGAGCGCCAATCCGCCGTATTTGCCAATATGAAAGCTTTTTTGGTTAACCGCGTTGGTGACTTTGGCTTCATCTTGGGAATCGGTATTCTGTTGGCTAGTACTGGTTCGATGCAATATGACGTGATCTTTTCTCAGAACTCTGCATTAGCAGCCCAGACACTACCTGGTACTAGCTGGAATTTGATGACGGTTGCTTGTATCTGCTTATTTATCGGCGCAATGGGTAAGTCAGCTCAATTCCCATTACACGTTTGGCTGCCAGATTCGATGGAAGGCCCAACACCAATCTCTGCATTGATTCATGCTGCAACCATGGTGACCGCTGGTATTTTTATGGTGTCACGCATGTCACCACTTTTTGAGCTTTCAGATGTAGCGCTGAGCTTTATCTTGGTGATTGGCTCAATTACAGCGCTCTTTATGGGCTTCCTCGGTATTGTGCAAAATGATATCAAGCGTGTTGTTGCTTATTCGACCCTTTCTCAGTTGGGTTATATGACAGTCGCATTGGGCGTTTCTGCATATCCAGTTGCCATCTTTCATTTAATGACGCACGCTTTCTTTAAAGCGTTGTTATTCCTTGCTGCAGGTAGCGTAATTCTTGGCATGCATCACGAACAAGATATGCGCAAGATGGGTGGCCTGTGGAAATATATGCCAATTACTTGCTTGATGATGTTATTGGGCAACCTGGCCCTGGTAGGAACTCCATTCTTCTCTGGTTTCTATTCAAAAGACTCCATCATTGAGGCGGTTGCTGCAAGTCATATCCCAGGATCAGGCTTTGCATACTTTGCAGTCATGGCTAGCGTATTCGTAACAGCTCTGTATTCGTTCCGTTTATATTTCTACGTATTCCACGGTAAAGCACGCTGGGGTCATGATGATTCACATGCCCATGAACATCATGATCATGCAGAGCAGGGTGACGATCATGCGCATCATGGTTTAGCTCCGGGTCAAAAGCCACATGAATCACCATTCGTTGTTACTTTGCCATTGATTCTTTTGGCAATTCCATCCGTGATCATAGGTTTCTACACAATCTCACCGTTGTTATTCGGGACTTACTTTGGCGACTCCATATTTATTGACTTAGCTCGCCATCCAGTGATGAAAGAGTTGGAAGATGAGTTCCACGGCCCAGTTGCAATGGCAATTCATGCATTCACATCACCAGTCTTATTGCTGGTAGTGCTTGGGGTGTTAACAGCTGCGATTGGTTACCTTTGGGCTCCAAAACTACCAGCCAAAGTTGCTGAGACATTTGCACCAATTAAGAAATTATTTGATAACAAGTATTACCTCGATGAAATCAACCAAGCCGTGTTTGCTAAAGGTCTCATTTGGATCGGCGGCTTCTTATGGCATCGCGGTGATCAAAAGATCATCGACGGTTTCTTTGTTAATGGCAGTGCGCATGCAGTAGGGCGCTTTGCTGGAGTCATTCGTCATTTGCAATCCGGTTATCTCTACCACTATGCCTTCGCAATGATTGCGGGCCTAGCAGTATTGTTGGCTTGGGTTTTGTATGCTTACCTGCCTTTTGTTCGCTAGGCCTTTGTTACTTAAGTAGCCACTATGATTCTTTCTTACGCCATTTGGACCCCAATTGTCTTTGGACTCATTATTTTGTTTTATGGGTCTGAAAGATCGACTGCTGGGGTACGCTGGTTGACACTGATTGGTGCAGTGCTCAGCTTCATTGCAACTCTTCCATTGTTGATTAATTTCGACATCGCTAATTCTGGAATGCAGTTCGTAGAAAAAATCAGCTGGATTCCTCGTTACGACATTAATTATTACCTCGGTATTGACGGTATTTCTGTTTGGTTCATTGTTCTAACTGCGTTCATCAATATCATTGTGGTGATTGCAGCTTGGGAAGTGATTCAAACTAAGGTATCGCAATACATGGCCTCTTTCATGATCCTGTCTGGACTTATGATCGGCGTATTTTGTGCGCTTGATGCATTACTCTTTTACGTCTTCTTTGAGGCGACGTTGATTCCGATGTACATCATCATTGGTGTTTGGGGCGGTCATAACCGTATTTATGCGGCATTCAAGTTCTTCTTATATACATTACTTGGTTCTTTGCTGACTTTGATTGCCATGCTGTATCTGTATAACGTGACTAATACTTTTGATATCTTGGCTTGGCAAAATGCTCGCTTAGATATTGTTGAACAGATTCTATTGTTTGCAGCATTCTTTATGGCATTTGCTGTAAAGGTTCCAATGTGGCCATTGCATACCTGGTTGCCCGATGTGCACGTTGAGGCGCCAACAGGTGGCTCGGTAGTCTTGGCTGCCATTATGTTGAAGCTAGGCGCTTATGGATTCTTGCGCTTCTCTTTGCCAATAGCACCTGATGCAAGTCAGTTCCTCGGCCCCTTTGTCATCTTCTTATCATTGGTAGCGGTGATCTATGTGGGTGCGGTTGCTTTAGTTCAGAAGGATATGAAAAAGCTGGTGGCATATTCTTCAGTAGCGCATATGGGCTTTGTAACCCTAGGCTTCTTCCTCTTTAGCCCACTAGGTATTGAGGGTGGAATTGTGCAGATGATTTCACATGGCTTTGTGGCCGGCGCAATGTTCTTGTCTATTGGCGTTCTCTATGACCGTATGCATACCCGTCAGATTGCTGATTACGGCGGTGTAGTGCATCGCATGCCAGCATTTACTGCATTTGCTGTTTTGATGGCTATGGCCAACTGTGGTTTACCTGCGACTTCTGGGTTTGTTGGCGAATTCATGGTCATTTTGGCTGCTGTCGATTATGACTTTGTCATCGGCATCCTCGCTGCTACAGCATTGATCCTAGGCGCCGCCTATTCCTTGTGGATGGTGAAACGCGTATTTTTTGGTACCGTTAACAATGCCCACGTTGAAGAGTTAAAAGATTTGAACTGTCGCGAATATTTCTTAATGGCAGTGTTATCTATCTGTGTAATTGGTATGGGCGTTTATCCAAAACCATTTACTGACATCATTCATCCAGCCGTAATTAATCTGTTGCAGCATGTTGCTGTCAGCAAACTCTGAGTAAGTACAAATGCAAGCATTCGATCTATACGCCATTCTGCCGGAACTTGTTTTACTCATAGCAACCTGCTTATTATTGGTTGTTAGCGTTTATGTTCCCGAAAAAGTGACATCTACGCCTGGTGTTGAACAGGACATCTTCCATACTCCACGCGGAGTTGGCTTTGTATATTTCTTCTCCCTGATCTTATTGGCTTATCTCATTTTTGCTTTTATTGGCCGCATGGGTGACCCGGCGCTAGTAGCAATGAATGGCCTATTTCAGTCTGACCCATTTTCAAACTTGCTCAAAGCATGTTCTTGTATTGCTGTGTTGGTTAGTTTGGTTTATTCCAAGCAATATTTAATGGATCGCGGTTTATTTCGCCCTGACTTCATTGTCTTGGCTCTACTTGCTTTGCTCGGCCAGTTTGTACTAATCTCTGGTGCAAATCTATTGACCTTGTATCTTGGTTTAGAGCTAATGGCTTTGCCTACTTACGCTTTGGTTGCTATGCGACATAGTAGCGAAAAGAGTGTCGAGGCCGGCATTAAGTACTTTATCTTGGGCGCATTAGCATCCGGTTTCTTGCTCTATGGCATGTCAATGCTCTACGGAGTTACCGGTTCACTCGACCTTATTGAGATCTTTAAAACGGTTGCTGACCCCCGTGTAAACCATTTGGTGATGGCGTTTGGTTTGGTATTTATTGTTGCTGGTTTGGCTTTTAAGTTAGGTGTGGTGCCATTTCATATGTGGGTGCCAGACGTTTATCAAGGCGCTCCAACGGCTGTTACCTTAATGATTGCTGCGGCCCCAAAATTAGCAGCATTTGCTTTGCTATTCCGCTTGCTGGTAAATACCTTATTGCCATTACTGGGCGACTGGCAGCCAATGCTGGTTCTGCTCGCAGTTCTATCTCTAGTTGTTGGTAACGTGACTGCGATAGCGCAAACCAATATCAAGCGTATGCTGGCTTATTCTGCCATTGCGCAAATGGGCTTTGTACTCTTGGGTATGTTATCTGTATTTGATGATCATGCATTTAGTGCTGCGATGTTCTATGCCATTACTTATGTTTTGACCACGCTAGGCACCTTCGGCTTGTTGATGGCTTTGTCACGCAAGGGCTATGACTGCGAAACTTTAGATGGTCTAAAAGGTCTAAATAAGAAACATCCTTGGTTTGCTTTTGTTGGTCTTGTAATGATGTTCTCCTTGGCAGGCATTCCGCCTACAGTTGGATTTGCGGCTAAGTTAGGTGTTTTAGAGGCGTTAGTCGATGCAGAGCATACATTCCTGGCTGTAATTGCGGTGATTGCCTCATTGATTGGTGCTTTTTACTACCTCAGGGTAGTAAAAGTAATGTACTTTGATGAGCCTGAGCATGAGATTGCCGTTTCTGGTTCTGGCTTTGCCAAAGGACTCTTAAGTCTTAATAGTATTTTGGTTTTAGTTATTGGCATCGTTCCTGCAGGCCTAATGAGTCTTTGCTTGGATGCAATGCGTCGCACCTTGCTCGGATCCTAGGGCGAATCAATATCTCGCTAAAGGCTCCGTATGGGGCCTTTATTGTTTGAGGTGCCATCAAAATGACACTCAATAAAGTTAAGCTGGTTTAATCAATTACATGCGGAATATTTACTAAGACCTATGGCTGAAAAATCATTTGAAGATTTACCTGCGGGTGATAAACATTTGCGTGAAGAGCGTTTATCTGGAGAAGATGTATATGGCGGCATCTTCTTAAAGATGAAGCGGGATAAAGTTTCATTGCCAGATGGTGAGGAGGCGATACGTGAGTATTTAACACATCCAGGTGCAGTCGCCATTGTTGCAATCTTAGATGATGGTAGGGTGTTGCTTGAGCGTCAATATCGCTATCCGATTGCAAAAGCCTGTATTGAAATTCCAGCGGGTAAGTTGGATCCCAATGAGGATCATCTGGTGTGCGCTAAACGTGAGCTTGAAGAAGAGACCGGGTATACGGCGAAGAAATGGAGTCTGATTCGCCGCATTCATCCTGTAATTTCCTATTCAACTGAGTTCATCGATATTTATTTGGCCGAAGATCTAGTCCCTGGAAAAAGCCACCTAGATGAGGAAGAGTTTTTGGATGTATTTGCTGCCCCTTTGGAGCAGCTTTTGGGTTGGGTGGAGGATGGTGAGATCACTGATGTCAAGACGACTATTTCTGTTTATTGGCTGGATCGCTACCGCAAGGGATTGGTTAAGTCACATCCAATCGAATAGGATACATTCAAACCCGATTAAAATAGGGCTATTGAATTTATCGTTTTTGCCCTTATATAAGTTTTATGAAAGTCTATAACTTAGCCTGCCCGCTAGAACATCGTTTTGAAGGGTGGTTTGCTTCAGAAGAGGATTGCCTTGCTCAGCAAGACAAAGGGATGCTTGCGTGTCCTGTATGCGACAGCACAGAAATTACCCGCATGCCTTCGGCCCCGCATATTGGTAAGTCTTCATCTACCGATTTAGCAATTTCAAAGCCGGCATCTGAGAATTCGACTGGGGGTGTTGTTTCTCTCACCAGTAATGATCACTCTCAACTTGAGGCTCAGGTACAGGCTGCCTTTTTGAAAGGTATGCGTGAGTTAATGGGTCGCTCAGAGGATGTTGGCAATTCTTTTGCCGATGAGGCTAGAAAAATTCACTATAAAGAATCTCCCGAGAGAAGCATTCGTGGCCAAACTACTTTAGATGAGGCTGAGGCTTTAAGAGAAGAGGGGATTGATGTTCTCTCAATGCCAATGATTCCCGCTCTTAAAAATACACTCCAGTAATTTTTAATTTAATCCTGGCAAATAAAAAAGCGATCCGAAGATCGCTTTTTTATTAACTACTACCTGATATTACTTAGAGGTAGGCATTACAAACTCCGCCCCCTTAGCAATACTCTCAGGCCAGCGTTGCATCACACTCTTTTGCTTGGTGTAGAAACGAACGCCCTCTTTGCCATATGCATGCATATCGCCAAAGATGGATTTTTTCCAACCGCCAAAGCCATGCCATGCCATTGGAACTGGAATAGGTACATTAATACCGACCATGCCTACTTGTACGCGACGAGCAAACTCACGCGCAATATTTCCATCGCTTGTGAAACAGGCAACACCATTGCCAAATTCGCAAGAATTCACCAAGTTCAGAGCATCCGTAAAGTTAGCAACACGCAAGCAGGATAGAACTGGTCCGAAGATTTCTTCTAAGTAAATCTTCATGTCTGGGGTTACATTGTCAAAAAGTGTGCCGCCAATAAAGAAGCCATCCTCATACCCTGGAACTTTGAGTCCGCGGCCATCTACGAGTAGTTTTGCACCAGAAGCTACACCAGCATCAATATAGCCAGTAATGCGCTCAAGAGCTGCTTTAGTAACGATTGGACCCATTTCAGCATCGAGTTCCATGCCGTTTTTAACTTTAAGCGTCTTGGTGCGCTCAATTAGCTTTGGCATGATCTTCTCTGCAACGTCACCAACTAATACTGCTACAGAAATCGCCATGCAGCGCTCGCCAGCAGAGCCGTAAGCAGCGCCAACCAAGGCATCAATGGCTTTATCAATATCAGCATCTGGCATGATGACCATGTGATTTTTTGCGCCACCCAACGCTTGGGAGCGCTTGCCAAAGTGTGAGCAACGCTCATAGATGTAATTGGCGATTGGGGTGGAGCCCACAAAACTTACCGCTTTTACATCTGGATTTTCAATTAAGGCATCAACCGCTTCTTTGTCACCTTGAACAACGTTGAATACTCCATCAGGCAGGCCTGCTTCCTTGAGGAGTTTGGCCATAAACAATGAAGCAGATGGATCGGTAGGGCTAGGCTTGAGAATGAAGGTATTGCCGCAAGCAATTGCAACCGGGAACATCCACATTGGCACCATGACTGGGAAGTTAAATGGGGTGATGCCAGCAACTACACCTAGCGGCTGACGCATAACCCAGTTATCGATACCGGTTGATACTTGCTCGGTGTAGTCACCCTTGAGCAACTCAGGAATGCCGGTAGCAAATTCCACAATTTCAATACCGCGTGTTACTTCGCCCTGGGCATCGGTAAACACTTTGCCGTGTTCAGCTGTAATGATGGCAGCAAGCTCATCGCGATGAGCGTTTAATAATTCAAGATACTTAAACATGATGCGTGCACGGCGCAATGGGGAGGTTTGACTCCATGAGACAAAGGCTGTTTGCGCATTGGCTACAACTGCATCAACCTCCTTGCGGCTGGCAAGCGCAACACGGCGCGCTACAGTTCCTTTGGTTGGGTTGTAAACATCGGCAAAGCGGCCATCTTTAGGGTTAACTACATTGCCGCCAACAAAGTGGCCAATATCTTCTTTTGATTCAAAGGCTTGGGGTGCGTTCATAGTCTCTTGTGGTGAGTATTATTCAGGTTTTTGGTAAAAAAGCCGCTTGGCTAAATAGCCTGCACGACTTCGCTGTCTCGTTTATTCTGCTTTTTAAGTATTCTATCGCTTTACGGCAATTTTCGTATTTTTGACCTATTTTTGGGCTTTTCAAGGCATTTTATGAGTCTTTTATTTTCGAGCTATACCCTCAATTCTCCTCGGGGACCCCTGGAGCTGGCAAACCGCATAGTTGTTGCTCCCATGTGCCAATATTCAGCCAATAACGGCGAGGCAACAGACTGGCACCTCATGCATTGGGGAAATCTACTCAATAGCGGCGCAGCACTCTTCATTATTGAGGCTACTGGGGTAAGCCCAGAAGCCCGAATTACGCCAGCATGTTTGGGGCTTTGGGATGATCGCACTGAGTCAGCCCTTAAGGACAAACTGAGTCGTGCACGCGGCCTGGCTCCTGCTACGCCTGTTTTTATTCAGCTAGCCCATGCTGGTCGAAAAGCATCTAGTGCGACACCCTGGGACGGCGGGCAGCTTCTTTCAGCTGAACAAGGTGGATGGGAAACTTTAGCGCCCTCAGCGATCCCCCAGTTAGATGGAGAGCGTTTACCTCATGAATTGAGTAAGGCTGAATTAAAAAAGCTGATCGATGATTTTGTAGCATCTGCGAAGCGCGCTGCACGCATTGGAATCGATGGTATTGAGTTACATGGAGCCCACGGATACTTGTTGCACCAATTTTTATCTCCTATCGCCAATCAACGCACTGATGAATACGGCGGCTCATTTGAAAACCGCATTCGCTTTCCATTGGAGTTATTTGCTGCTGTACGTGCAGCATACCAAGGGGTGCTTGGTATTCGTATTTCAGCAAGCGATTGGATTGAGGGTGGCTGGACTCCTGAGGAGACGGCAAATTTTGCCAAACAACTTAAGCCAATGGGTTGCGACTTTGTGCACATATCTTCTGGTGGCATTTCACCAAAACAAAAGATTGCGATTGGACCAAACTACCAAGTGCCTTTTGCAAAGATAGTTAAAGATCAATCTGGTTTGCCAACAATGACTGTTGGACTCATTACTGAGCCCCAGCAAGCTGAGGATATTTTGCAAGCGGGTGATGCGGACCTTATAGCTTTGGCAAGAGCATTCCTATACAAGCCACGCTGGGGTTGGGAGGCTGCAGCAGCTCTTGGTGGCACAGTTACTGCAAATGAGCGTTATTGGCGTTGTTTACCTAGAGAGGTGCAAGCAGTATTTGGCGACGTAAAAGTAGGGCAGCGATAAACATTAAAAAATCATAGGTAGGAGACAGTAATGAAGAAATATTCAGTGATACGCAGTGCGCTTGTAATTTTGGGTTTTGGATTTTCATGTCTAGTTATGGCTGAATCCTTTCCGGATCGTCCAATTACTTTGGTAGTACCTAATCCACCAGGCGGGCTTGTTGATACTTCAGCGCGTCTCTTGAGCGAGCCTTTATCTCGAGTTATTGGTCAACCAGTGATTGTTGATAACAAACCGGGAGCAAGTGGGAATACAGCCTATCAGTATGTGGCTAAAGCAAAGCCGGATGGCTACACCTTATTAATTTCCTATTCTGGTTATCACGTTGGTAATCCAGCTTTATTCGATAAGCTTCCGTGGGATCCCATTAAAGATTTCTCTCCAATAGCTTTGTTGACTGTTTCAACAAATGTCATTGCGGTACATCCTTCGGTACCAGTTAATAATTTGAAAGAATTCATTGCATACACAAAGGCAAACCCTGGCAAACTAAATTACGCCTCACAAGGTAATGGCTCTGTGTCACACATTGGTACAGAGATTTTTAAGCAAACTACTGGCGTAGACATGGTTCACGTTCCATACAAGGGATCAGGTCCGGCTATTCAAGATGTTCTGGCGGGGCAGGTGCAGGTATTTATTAGTACGCCGCCCTCAGTAATGCAACATGTCCAGAGTGGAAAACTCAAGGGACTTGCTGTTACCGGAAAAAATCGTCATCCTGGTATGCCCAACGTCCCAACGACCGCTGAGGCTGGACTACCTTCTTTTCAGCTGGAGTCTTGGGTTGCTCTCTATGCCCCTGCAGGTACGCCTGCATCAGTTGTTACCAAGCTTACCAATTCTGTAAAGCAGAGTTTGGCAATGCCAGAAATTAAAGAACGTGCGGATGCTGCAGGCGTTGAGCTTCGTTATCTAGGCCCTAACCAGACGGATGCACTGGTTAAGAAAGAGCTTCCTTTCTGGGCTAAAGCAATTAAAGCCGCAAACATTACTCTGGATTAAGAGTATGGCTAAGCCTGATCTCGTAAAGTGGGATCAGGCAATGCCAATGTAAATGCTCGGGCAGCGCTCAGTAAGAAATGATCCTTACCTGGGCCTGCAATGAGTTGCACTCCCACTGGCAATCCATTGGGGCCAGTGCCTACGTTGATATTGATGCAAGGCAGACCTAGAAGAGTCCAAGCTCTTGAAAAAAGAGGATCACCCGTACCATCTTTAATGTTAGGTGCTACTCCATTTGCACTTGGGGCGATCAAGATATCGACTTCGTTATTAAATAAGTCTTCCATGGCTGACCTTGACTTATCGGCAAGACTCAAATCTTTTGCATATTGCTCATAGCTAATTTCAGCACCTTCACTGAGTTGCTTCAGAAGTTGTGGACTGAGTTTTTTTGGATAATGCACGCGTTCAAAAGTGAGGCTGCGTGACATTTCAGAAA
>CANBSM010000036.1 GCA_947372155.1 Burkholderiaceae bacterium | reverse complement strand
GTCTAAACCCATCTTTTGGAGTGTGCTTGGCGCTTGTTTAGTAGTCATCGTTAAAATCTAATACCTGATGGTAATGCTATGCAACTCTCCGACTTTAATTACGAACTCCCACCCGAACTAATCGCCCAACATCCCTTGGCGAATAGAACTGATAGCCGCCTCTTAGAGGTCAAGGCTGATGGGGCAAATCACGTCCAATTAGTAGATCGACAGTTTAAGGACATTCTTGAGATTATTCAGCCTGGGGACTTATTAGTCTTTAATGACACCAAGGTTATTCCTGCCCGACTACACGGCAAAAAAGAGACTGGCGGAAATGTAGAGCTACTCATTGAGCGCATTAGCGGTGAAAAGCAGGCTTGGGTACAAATCAGAGCCTCTAAGGTACCGAAAACAGGAACCATTGTTCACATCCACAATCAAGCTGGCGAAACCTTCCCCGTAGAGATGATTGGCTATGACGGGCGTTTTTACGAGGTTCGCTTTCCGGAGAATGTGTTTTCATTGCTTGAGCGCTTTGGCGAACTCCCACTACCCCCTTATATCGAACATCAACCTGATGGAGAAGATGCACAGCGCTATCAAACCGTAGTCGCTAAAAATCCTGGGGCGGTAGCAGCCCCTACCGCTGGCCTTCATTTTGATGAAGTCATTTTGCAAAAGCTAAAAGATTTAGGTGTAAATCAAGCGACGGTCACGCTACATGTCGGTGCTGGAACATTTACTCCAGTTCGCGAGGAAGATCTCACTAAACATAAAATGCATTACGAGTGGTTCTCCATTCCCAACGCTACTTTACAAGCCATTGAGGTCACCAAGAAGAATGGTGGCAGAGTCATTGCCGTGGGCACCACCAGTCTGAGAGCCTTAGAGAGCCAAGCAGCCAGCGGACATAGTAGTGGTGAGACGAATCTCTTTATTACCCCAGGCTATCAATTTAAAACAGTTGATTGTTTGCTAACAAACTTTCATCTGCCAAAATCTACCTTATTAATGTTGGTAAGTGCATTTGCAGGAATGGATCACATTCGCGCTGCTTATCAACATGCCATTCATCAGAAGTATCGTTTCTTCAGTTATGGAGATGCGATGTTTCTTTGCCGACTCGAGAATACAAAGTTATGACCAAACCTGTTCACTTCAATATCCTGGCACGCGACTCACAAAGTCCCGCCCGCCTTGGTCAGCTTGACCTGCCGCACGGCAGCGTCCAGACACCAATCTTTATGCCTGTTGGCACTTACGGCACCGTAAAGGCGATGACACCGCGTGATTTGAATGAAGCCAAAGCACAAATTATTTTAGGTAACACCTTTCATCTTTGGCTACGACCAGGATTGGATGTCATCAAAAAACATGGTGGCCTGCATCGCTTCATGGGTTGGAATAAACCCATCCTGACAGACTCTGGTGGCTTTCAGGTATTTAGCTTAGGTGCTTTGCGCAAAATCTCTGAAGAGGGTGTGACTTTTGCATCTCCTATTAATGGCGACAAATTATTTATGTCTCCAGAAGTGTCGATGGAAATTCAGGCGGTACTCAATAGTGATATTGCGATGCAGTTTGATGAGTGCACTCCTTATGAAATCAAGGGTCAACCTACCTCTGAAAAAACAGCTCGTGCATCATTAGAGATGTCCTTGCGCTGGGGTGATCGCTCCCTCAAGCGCTTTCGCGAACTCAATACTGGCAATGGACTCTTTGGTATCGTGCAAGGCGGCATGTTTGAGAATCTTCGTGAATTTTCTTTAGATGCCGTAAGTCAGCAAGGTTTTGATGGAATTGCCATCGGAGGACTTTCAGTTGGAGAACCTAAACCAGAATTTGAGCGGATTCTGAATTTCACGGCTCCAAAATTGCCAGAACATATGCCCCACTATTTAATGGGTGTTGGCACCCCAGAAGACCTGATGTTAGGCGTCAGCTTAGGCATCGACATGTTCGATTGCGTCATGCCCACCCGAAATGCACGCAATGGCTGGCTTTTTACCCGCTTTGGCGACCTCAAGCTTCGCAATTCTGGGTATAAGGACGATGATCGCCCAGTTGATCCCACCTGCGCCTGCTATACCTGCCAAAATTTCACCAGATCCTACTTAAATCACCTCCAAAAGGCGAATGAGATCCTGGGGTCGCAACTCAACACCATTCATAACCTGTCCTACTACCTCCAGTTGATGACTGAGGTCCGCGAGGCCCTTAGCAAGGACCGCTTTAGCGCTTATCGCGAAGAATTTCATAGCAATCGCCAGCGCGGCGTTGAGCCAGGACAGGACTAATAGCCCTACGGGCGGCAAAACTCCCTGCAAATCACCCCCAAAGCCCCACACAGTTTAGAATTGCGGGTTACGGCCATGAATTAAATGGTCGAAAAATATCGCAGTTTTTAATTGGTAATTAACGGAGGTTTTGTATGTGGATTAGTAACGCATTTGCCCAAGCACCTGCAGCGGGCGCAGATTCTAGTGGCTTGATGAGCTTCCTTCCCCTGATCTTGATGTTTGCAGTTTTGTACTTCATCATGATCCGCCCACAAATGAAGCGTCAAAAAGAAACTAAAGCCATGCTCGAGTCATTAGGCGTTGGTGATGAGGTTGTTACTGTTGGCGGCATCATGGGAAAAGTAACAGCATTGAAAGACCAAGTGGTTACTGTTGAAATTTCTGCTGGCACTGAAGTGCAAATGCAAAAAGGCGCTATCACTACAGTATTGCCAAAAGGCACACTCAAGTCAGCTTAATACATCCGCTTAAATTGTTTGTTTAAAAGTATCTCAATATGAATCGCTACCCCCTCTGGAAATATCTAGTCATCGCTGTTGCATTACTGATCGGCGGACTATATTCATTACCCAATTTCTATGGTGAGGCTCCAGCGGTTCAAGTCTCGTCTGCCAAACCAACCATCAAGGTTGATTTGGCAACGCAGGCTCGTGTGGAAAAGATTTTGACAGAGGCCAATATTAATAACACCGGCATCTTCTTTGAAGTCGCCGGTAATGCAGGCTCTATTAAAGTTCGTTTTAATAACACTGACATTCAGTTGCGCGCACGCGATCTTTTGCAACAGAAACTCAATGTAGATCAAACTGATCCTAATTACACTGTTGCCTTAAACCTACTGTCCAATACACCGGGCTGGTTAAGCGCAATCAACGCATTACCAATGCCACTAGGTCTTGACTTGCGTGGCGGCGTCTACTTCCTCCTGCAAGTAGACATGAAGGGCGCAGTTCAGAAAAAAGTGACCTCCTTAGCAGGTGACATTCGTAGTCAATTACGTGATAAGAACATTCGTCAACAAGGCATCGAACGTGGCGCTGACTTTATTTCTATTAACTTTGGCAATGCAGATGATGCTGAACAAGCACGCTCATTGCTAACAACAGCTCAACCTGAACTAATTTGGCTCATAAAATCAAACGGCTCCCTGCCTAAATTGATAGGTGAATTTAAGCCATCAGCCTTAAAAGCTATTCAAGACAATGCCGTTAAGCAAAACATCATTACCTTGAATAAGCGTGTGAACGAATTAGCAGTCAAAGAGCCAGTGATTCAACAACAAGGTGCTGAGCGTATTGTTGTGCAGTTGCCTGGCGTACAAGATACAGCTCGCGCCAAAGACATTATTGGTCGCACAGCAACACTCGAATCTCGTTTAGCTGACCCCTTGGTATCGACCATCGGTTTAGGCGAAACTCCCCCTCCAGGCATGGACACTTTCCGCTTTGGTGAAAACCGCTTGGGCGTATTTAAGAAATCCGTGATCTTTAGCGGTGATCGCATTACCGATGCAAGCGCAGGCTTTGATCAGAACCAACGCCCTGCTGTCAATATCTCCTTAGATGCTGCCGGCGGTCGCGTTATGCAAGAAGTCACCCGCGAAAATATTGGTAAGCCAATGGGCATGATCTTGTTTGAAAAAGGTAAGGGTGAGGTGCTCACCATCGCCACCATTCAAAGTGAATTTGGTTCTAAGTTCCAGATCACGGGTCAGCCAACCACCGAAAGCGCCAATGACTTAGCGCTGCTCTTGCGTGCAGGCTCTTTAGCAGCGCCAATGGAAATCATTGAAGAACGCACTATCGGACCAAGCCTAGGCGCAGAAAATATTGAAAAAGGTTTCAAATCCCTTTTGATTGGCTTTACTGCAATCGCGATTTTTATGATGGCCTACTACTTGCTGTTTGGCACTTTCTCCGTTGTTGCTTTGGCCGTGAACTTGCTTTTGCTGATCTCCGTACTATCAATGCTCCAAGCCACACTCACCTTACCTGGTATTGCGGCGATGGCCCTAGCTTTGGGTATGGCGATTGACTCCAACGTATTGATTAACGAACGTATTCGTGAAGAGTTACGCAATGGCGCCGCCCCACAAACTGCAATTGCCGTAGGTTTCGATAAAGCCTGGGCAACAATTTTGGACTCCAACGTAACAACTTTGATTGCTGGCTTGGCATTGCTAGCGTTTGGCTCAGGCCCAATCAAAGGCTTCGCAGTGGTTCACTGCTTAGGTATTCTGACTTCAATGTTCTCGGCTGTCTTCTTCTCGCGTGGCCTTGTTAACCTCTGGTACGGCAGACACAAGAAGATTCAAAAACTCGCTATTGGCCAAGTTTGGCGCCCACAGGAGAAATAAGCCATGGAATTTTTCCGAATTAACAAAGATATTCCCTTCATGCGCCATGCATTGGTGCTCAATGCGATTTCTTTAGTCACTTTTTTAGCAGCAGTCTTTTTCCTCTGGCATAACGGCCTGCACCTCTCCATCGAATTTACTGGTGGAACGGTGATGGAAGTTAGCTATCCACAGACAGCACCCCTAGACTCCATTAGAGAAAAAGTTGAGAAACTGGGTTATGCAGATACTCAGATTCAGAACTTTGGTAGCTCGCGGGATGTAATGATTCGCCTGCCTTTGCAAAAGGATGCTGAGGGCAAACTCATTTCCTCGGCTGATCAAAGTATTGCAGTGATGCAGGTTCTCGATCCCGCGGCAACTGGTGTAAAACTCCAGCGCGTTGAATTTGTTGGCCCACAGGTTGGACGTGAGCTAGCAATGGATGGCTTAATGGCCTTGCTATTTGTCATCATCGGCATTGTGGTTTACCTCTCATTCCGCTTTGAGTGGAAGTTTGCACTTGCAGGCATCATCGCGAACTTGCATGACATCGTGATCATATTGGGCTTCTTTGCCTTCTTCCAGTGGGAGTTCTCACTCTCTGTATTGGCAGCCGTTCTCGCAGTTCTAGGTTACTCAGTAAACGAATCTGTGGTGATCTTTGACCGTATTCGGGAAAACTTCCGTAAATACCGCAAGATGAATACCCGTGAAATCATTGATAACGCAATCACCAGCACCATCAGCCGTACTGTAATCACCCACGGCAGTACCGAGATGATGGTTTTGGCAATGCTGATCTTTGGCGGCCCAACGCTTTTCTATTTCGCCTTAGCGCTGACCATCGGTATTTTGTTTGGTATTTACTCTTCAGTTTTCGTTGCAGCAGCTCTAGCCATGTGGCTTGGCGTTACGCGTGAAGATTTGGTAAAGGGTGATAAGAAGCCGGATGACGATGCCCGCAAAGATGATCCTAATTACGGCGCCCGGGTTTAATCAGCTTTCTTAATTTAGTAAATGTTTTGTTGATCAAGGGCAGCTAGGATTCTTCTAGTTGCACCTTGATGTTCAATTGAGTATGCCGTTGCAGCCTTACTCATCTTTGCCAACTCGGCAGCATTCAGAAGCAATTCTTTTAATGATTCCATCAAGGCAATTGGCTCAGTTAACAGTAGTTCGCCTGCAATGCGTTTAGCTGCGCCAACCTCAATAGCATCTAAGGCAGCCTGCTGGAAGTTATAGGTATGTTCACCCAATAAAACTGGGCACCCCACTGCGCAAGCCTCAATCAAGTTTTGACCACCAAACGGCAATAGGCTACCGCCCATGAGCACCAAGTCGGAGGCGCTGTAATACAAGGGCATCTCACCCATAGAGTCCCCCAGAACAACATCCAATCCGGCGCACTCACTTGGAATGCCGGCCCACTCGCTACGACGGCGAAACTTCAAGCCAGTATTGTTAATTTGATCCGCCACTTCAGTGAACCGCTCAGGGTGACGTGGAACCAAACAAAGCAGAGGTGGAGTTACAAATGCATTGTTTAGGAGTAAATCTTTCCACGCCTTGAGAATAATCGCCTCTTCTCCATCGCGCGTACTGGCAGCACATACCATCAAGCGATTTCCTGCATGGAGCTCCTTCTGCCATTCCTTACCCTTAGCAAGCAATTGAGAATCCAGCGGAACATCAAATTTCAGATTGCCAGTGATGACAACATTTTTAACGTCTAGGCTACGGTAACGACCAGCATCAAACTCAGTCTGCGCCAGAATTCCCGCAAAAGCCTGAAATAATGCCCGCCCCGCTTTACCAAATCGATTAACGCGACGTGCACTTCTTTCGGAGAGGCGGGCATTAACCAGAAATAGGGGCAAGCCAATCTCATTACAACGAAAAACTACTGTTGGCCAAGCTTCAGTCTCCATAAAGAGACCAAACTTTGGCTTGAATGTCTTCAAGAAATTCTCCACAGACCAGCAGAGGTCATAAGGCAAATAGACTTGTCGAATTTGCCCAGCTGCAATCTCTTTCGCAAACAACTGCTTGCCAGTGCGACGGCCATTTAGAGTCATATGGGTGAGCAAAATAGATTCGCCCTTTGCCAAATAAGCTGCAATCAATGGCTGAGCAGCACGCGTCTCACCTACCGATACAGCATGAATCCAAATAGAGCCTTGAGTAATAGGCTTGCTGTAGCCAAAGCCTAATCGTTCAGGAATGTGATGTAGGTATGAGAAGGCATGACGTGCGCGCCAAGCCAGGCGTATGAATGCTAAGGGCAACAAAAGATGCCATAGCAATTGGTAAGCAGCAAACCAGATCCGGGGACGCGCCCCGTATTCTGAATTGGTAGTCAAACTCACTTTTTGAGACGTTCGGTCAACTCGACCGCCTTACCTAAGTAAGAAGATGGTGTCATCTCCAACAAACGAGCTTTTGCATCCTCAGGAATCTTCAAACCACGAATAAATGTTTGTAAATCTGCCTGATTGATACCTTTGCCACGAGTCAATTCTTTTAATTGCTCATAGGGATTCTCAATGCCGTAACGACGCATCACAGTTTGCACAGGCTCCGCCAATACCTCCCAACAGGCATCTAAGTCAGCAGCGATTGCAGCATGATTAACCTCTAACTTACCGAGGCCACGTAAGGCACTGTCATAGGCCAATACACTATGACCAAACGCAGGACCTAGATTGCGTAACACCGTAGAGTCAGTCAAGTCGCGCTGCCAACGGGAGATTGGTAATTTTTCAGCCAGGTGACGCAGTAATGCATTAGCAACACCCAAGTTACCCTCAGAGTTTTCAAAGTCAATGGGGTTCACTTTATGCGGCATCGTCGATGAACCGATCTCACCTGCTTTAGTACGTTGCTTAAAGTAGCCAATGGAGATGTAAGCCCAAAAGTCACGATCCATATCCAAAAGAATCGTATTGGCACGAGCAATCGCATCAAAGAGCTGAGCCATGCCGTCGTGTGGCTCGATCTGAATCGTGTAAGGATTAAAGGTAAGGCCCAAGCGCTTTTCCACTACATTCTTGGAGAAAGCTTCCCAATCAAAATCAGGATAAGCTGACATATGAGCGTTGTAGTTACCAACTGCACCATTCATCTTGCCTAGTAAAGGGGCAGCAGCGATAGATTCGATCGCACGCTCTAAACGCTTGGCAATATTGGCAATCTCCTTGCCCAAGGTGCTTGGTGAGGCTGGTTGGCCATGAGTGCGAGAGAGCAAAGGAACTTTAGCGTTCTCAAGCGCAAGATCAGTCAATACTGAAAGTACTTTTCTGAGTTGAGGCAATAGAACCTCATCACGTGCACCACGCAACATTAAACCGTGAGAGGTATTGTTAATGTCTTCTGATGTACAGGCAAAGTGAATAAACTCGCTGGCCTTTAATAGATCAGGACGACCTGCTACTTTTTCTTTTAAGAAGTATTCAACTGCTTTTACATCGTGGTTGGTTACGGCTTCGATATCTTTAATACGCTGAGCATCTGCATCAGAAAAGTTTTCTGGAAGTGAAAGCAAAAAGGCTTCGTCAGCGGCATTAATTTTTGGGACATCAGGCAAGCCGGCAGCAGCCAAAGCCAAGAGCCAATGAATTTCTACAAAAACCCGTTGGCGCATAAAAGCGGCTTCGGAAAGCCAGGGGCGCAAGGCATCCAGTTTTCCGGCATAACGGCCATCTAAGGGTGAAAGGGCATTGAGGGTTGAAAGCGGCTGACTCACGAATATTGCCTTTACATTGAATATGTCAATAAAAGCTGATTTTAATGCGTTCTGGAGTACAGCAAAGCCCAAATAGGATGGCTATACTTGAGCCCATGAAACTTATCGGATCCCTCACCAGCCCCTATGTACGTAAAGTACGCATTGTTTTTAACGAGAAAAAGCTCGATGTTGACCTCGAATTAGAGAATGTTTGGGCTGCAGACACCAAAATAGCCCTTACCAACCCCCTAGGGAAGGTTCCCTGCCTCATGGCTGACGATGGAGAGGCTATTTATGACTCCCGTGTCATCGCCGAATATGCTGATGGCCTGAGTCCAGTAAGCAAGCTCATTCCGGCGGATAACCGTGAACGCGCTACCGTGAAAACCTGGGAAGCGCTAGCAGATGGAATTATGGATGCTGGTATTTTGGCCCGTTTAGAGCGGACCTTGCGCCCAGCAGAGCAGCAAAGCCAAACTTGGTATGACCGCCAAATGGGCAAGATCGGTACTGCCCTTCGTCAAATGTCTGAACAACTAGGTGGAAATGCTTGGTGTCACGGTAATCAAATCACCTTGGCAGATATCGCGGTAGGTTGTGCAATCGGATATTTATTGTTTCGCTTTCCAGAAGTGAAATGGCAGACCCAATATCCAAACCTAGATCGTCTGTATCAAAAATTATTGCAGCGACCTTCTTTTATTGAAACTGAACCACCAGCTGCTTAATTAACTTGCCGCTGAATAAAAAATGCCAATCAAAACTGATTGGCATTTTTGTATCTGCTATCAGGAGGCGAAACTTAGGAGGAAATGATTCCACCACCCAAACAAATATCTCCGTCGTACAAGACGGCAGATTGTCCTGGAGTAACAGCCCATTGCGCCTCTGGAAAACTCAAATCAAAACTCAGCGCTTCATCACCAGCAATTAATGTACAGGCAGAATCCGCTTGTCGATAACGAGTCTTAGCAGAATAATTTCCGGGTGTTGGTGCTGCGCCAGAAACCCAACTGGCATCCATAGCAGAAAGCTGGTTAGCCAATAGCCACGGGTGTTCGTGGCCTTGGGCAACATACAAGGTGTTATTAGGAACGTCTTTGCGCGCTACATACCAAGCGTCACCATTACCATCTTGACTACCACCCAAACCAATACCTTTGCGCTGACCTAAAGTAAAGAAGGCTAAGCCCATATGCTCGCCAACCGTCTTACCTTCGGGTGTTTTAATCGGGCCTGGTACGCGCGGCAAATAACGATTTAAGAATTCTCTAAAAGGGCGTTCACCAATAAAGCAAATTCCGGTGGAATCTTTCTTTTTGGCATTGTGCAAACCAATTTGCTCGGCAATTTTTCTGACTTCCGTTTTGGGGATTTCTCCAAGCGGGAACATCACGTTTGCTAATTGTTGCTGCGTTAAGCGGTGCAAGAAATAACTTTGATCTTTACTAGCATCGATAGCCTTCAACAGCTGCACTCTTCCACCCTCATGACGTACGCGCGCATAGTGGCCAGTAGCAATGGCGTCGGCACCCAAACTCATAGCGTGATCCAAGAAGGCCTTGAACTTAATTTCAGCATTACATAAAACATCGGGATTAGGTGTTCGCCCTGCAGCGTACTCGCGCAAGAAATCAGCAAATACGCGCTCACGATATTCGGCGGCAAAATTGACCGCTTCGACGTCTATTCCGATCATATCGGCGACAGAAACCACATCTAACCAGTCTTGGCGGGCCGAACAGTACTCGTCGTTATCGTCATCTTCCCAATTTTTCATAAAAAGGCCAATAACTTCAAAGCCCTGCTCCTTGAGCATCCAGGCAGCAACCGACGAATCTACCCCTCCAGACATGCCAATAACGACTTTCTTAGGCTGGGAGGATGGGATTGAGGAAGAATTGAGCGGGATCATCAAAAAATGCGAAAATTCAATATAAGCTGACAGACCATATTGTAGAAGTCTTAGCCTGAATTCACAGAATTTCAGGCAAAAACCAAGCAAGAGGACTTAGGGGTAAGTAAATAGGCGCAATGAGCCCTATTTAACTAAAATAGATTTTTTATAAATTTTGCTTTTGGAGACATGCCCTGCGCATAGGAGTGCCACTGGAAACAAGGCCCGGGGAAACTCGAGTTGCCGCCACACCAGAAACCGTTAAGAAACTCATCGGCCAAGGTCATACCGTCGTTATTCAAAAAGATGCCGGATTAAAAGCCAGTCAACCTGACTCTGCGTAC
>CANBSM010000035.1 GCA_947372155.1 Burkholderiaceae bacterium | reverse complement strand
ATGCTGGAATCAAAATCCAGTGCCTTAACCAGCTTGGCGATTCCCCTACAGGTCAATCTGAAGAAATCAAATTGTAAGCGGGATTTTTATTTAGCCCCCGAACAACCCGACCTACCCACCCTTTAGGAAGATTTTGTAGAAGATTTTCTAGTTTTGCGCTGTCAGTCTTAGGCTCTAAGACTGCAAAAACGCTACTTCCAGAACCAGACATTCGGGGCTGTGAGCCCGGTACTGCCTGGGTAATCCAATTCAAAGCTTGCTTCACTTCTGGGCAAATCCGCATCGCTACAGCCTGACAATCATTGGATTGATACAACAATGGCGATGCAAGAAAGCCATCAATTGTAATCTGAGCGTGATCTCGGGTCAATTCCGGGTCTTGAAAAATGCTTGCAGTTGCAATGCCCTGATTGGGGAATATGACCAAAAAATCAGGAGTTTGTAGGGCAATTTCTTGAATTTTCTCCCCGATGCCTTCAACAAAGGCATTTTGGCCAAAAATGAAGAAGGGAACATCGGCCCCAAGCTTAAGCCCGAGGGCGCAAAGCGTTTCCTTAGAAAGATTGAGATTCCAAAGGGCATTAAGTCCTATCAAGGTAGTCGCCGCGTCAGAGGACCCGCCTCCCATACCAGCACCTATCGGAATTTCTTTGTGAAGATCGATTTCAACCCCAGCTTCAATCTTACAAAAATCCTTCAGTAAGTTTGCTGCACGTACGACTAAATCTTCTTCGGGCGGAACTCCAGGAATGGGATTGATACGGCGTACTGCATTTTCAGAAATTCTTTTTAAGTGAATGGTGTCACACCAGTCAATTAGTTGAAAGACTGATTGCAGTAGGTGATAACCATCTGCTCTACGTCCAACGATGTGTAAAAAAAGATTGAGCTTAGCCGGCGAACGAAGAGATAAAGAATCGGGTTTTGCCATTGATATTTTTTTTAATCATTCGGGCGGTCAAACACGAGGCGTATATCAATTGAGCCGATATTTGAGCTACGTGTCATGGTGAGTTTTTCAAGACGATTGGTATTGCTCCATGTGTACACCAAGTCCCAACCATCTTGACTAATTTTGCTTACTTGGCCCTTCGCATTTCTATCAACACTTGCTTCACTGCCAGGCCGCACTTCGCCCCTTAGCCAGTTTGATAATCCGCGTGCAGGTAGTGGCAGACCTAATGTGTTTTGCACCAAGGTATCCGCATCAACTGCAGTCACTATTTTTCCATCACTTTCGAGAGTAGCTTCACCCGGCGTGATGGTGATTTTGGCAATTGAGCCACCCATCGGATTACGTATTTCTAGAACATCCTTTAATGCTTCTTGAGTGAGGGTAAAGCCGCCAGAACCACCTTGGTTTTGTGAGTCTGTTAAACCAATCACCTTGACAGCAAAGCGCCCGTCCCAAGAACCCTTGGCTGCCTGGTCGTCTGCTGTCCAGTCAGGTTTTAGGCGTTTTAGAGTTTCTTTCAGGGTTGGATTATTGGCGTCCAATTTTTGTCCCTGACGCCATATGTCTTCTGCTTCGGTATGGCGATTCATGACCCACAACACTTCACCCTCATGGGCTGCAATATCCGCTTGCGGGGATATGTTAAATGCCTGCCGCAATTGTTCTAGGGCAAGCGTATTTTTTCCAAGGCGAAAGTTCACCCAACCTAAGCTATCCAAAATGTAACCATCTTTTGGTGAAAGCTGATGTGCTTTGCTAACGAGTGCAAATGCCTCTGTTAGCTTCACATTGCGATCGGCCAAGGAATAGCCAAGAGCATTGAGGGAATTCACATCATTTGGATTTTTGCGCAAAATATCGCGCAAGGTTTTTTCCATGACATCAACACGACCCACCTTTTCAGCAGACATCGCATAGGTGTAAAGCAAGCCAGGATTTTGAGGTGCAATCTTGAGAGTGGAGGCAATGTCATAGAAGGCGCGTAATGCCTCTGACTCATCTTTTGCTTTAGCGAGTAATGCTTGCAATTGCAGCAACGTATTTTCTTGTTGCGCAGGAGTTTGTTGGCGCAGTAAGGCAATTGCTGGATTGATTGCGTCTGACCAGCGATTACTTAAGATCAAAAGGGTTACAAATACTTCTTTAGGCTTAGTGTCTGCGGCTGGAGAGAGCTCATCCCAAGTCTTTGCGGCTTGCATAGCTAAATCTGGGGAACCTCCGGCAATCGCAATTTCCATCGCTCTTTGGGCAAGCCTAGGATCTTTATATTGACGCGCCATCTCCAGGTAGGTGTTGTAAGCCAAACCCGCCTCACCTCGTTGCAGGGCGATTTCGGAGGCGAGCACCTCAAAGACGGCTTCACCAGTTTGTAATCCATTTCCCTGGGTTTGGGCGTGAGCCGATGAAAGGACTCCCCCAGTAAAGGCCGCAAGGAATAAACCCTTTAAAAGAGGTTTTAGTCTGAATTTGCTCATAAGCACATTCTAATCCGCGAATCTACAATCCATTTATGCCAGAACTTCCGGAAGTAGAAGTCACCCGATTAGGAATCGCCCCCCATCTTGAGGGGCGCAAGGTCAGCGCCGTCCAGATTATTGATGGACGCTTGCGTTGGCCAGTGCCTACCAGTCTCTCTAAAAGCTTGCCTGGGCAAAAAGTGCATGCCATTGAAAGGCGAGGTAAGTATCTTTTGTTAGAAATGGATACCGGTTATTTGCTCATTCATTTGGGTATGACGGGAACTTTGCGTGTACTCCCCAGTTCGGACCCCCTCAAGACTCATGATCGAGTGACTCTAGAGTTTGGCAAGTTAAGTTTGCGCTTGCATGACCCCAGAAAATTCGGCGCCGTCTTATGGCATGCCAAATCAAAAGGCCCCATTGAAACATTTACACTTTTACAAAAGCTCGGGGTTGAGCCATTTTCTCCAGAGTTTGCGGGTGAGCTCGGCACAGAAATTTTGTATCAAACCTCCCGTAAACGCAGTATCGCTGTAAAGCAGTTTCTTTTGGCGGGGCAAGCAGTTGTCGGTGTTGGCAATATTTATTGTTCTGAAAGCTTATTTGAGGCAGGTATTCATCCAACTAAGGCAGCAGGAAAACTCACACGTCCGCAATGTTCTCGCTTAGCTGAGGCGGTGAGATTGATCTTGAAAAAAGCCATCGCGGCAGGCGGCAGTAGTTTGAAAGATTTTGTGAATAGCAATGGTGATCCCGGGCACTTCATGGTTCAAACCAAAGTTTATGACCGCAAAGGCTTGCCCTGTAAGGTGTGCAAGTCGCCCATAAGTCAGATAGTGCAGGGTCAACGATCTACCTACTTCTGTCCGCAATGTCAAAAACGCTGACCAACACATTTGCATCCAAGCTCATTGCTTGGCATGCCATCAGTGGGCGCTCGGGCTTGCCGTGGCAAGGTAATCGAGACCCTTATGCCGTATGGGTTTCAGAAATCATGTTGCAACAAACTCAAGTGGCCACTGTCCTTGAGCGCTACCCGCGCTTCATGAAACGATTTCCAACGGTTAAAAAATTAGCCACTGCAGATGCTGATGAAGTATTGGCTGAGTGGGCTGGCTTAGGTTATTACTCGCGTGCCAGAAATCTCCATGCCTGCGCACAGCAAGTCATGACAGAGTTCGGCGGCAAGTTTCCAAGTGATCCTGTGTTGCTTGAGCAATTAAAAGGCATTGGGCGATCTACTGCAGGTGCTATCGCCGCTTTTGCGTTTCATGAGCGCGCACCTATTTTGGATGCCAATGTGAAACGCATTTTGGCGCGTTTATTTGCGATTGAAGGCTCAATACAAGACAAGAGAGTCAATGATCGTCTCTGGGATTTAGCAACGAATTTATTGCCAACCAAGCTTGCGGATATGCCGGTATATACCCAGGCGCTCATGGACTTTGGAGCTACTTGGTGTACTTCACGTAAACCCATTTGTCTAGGCTCTGAAAAGAAATGCCCATTTGCAAAAGACTGCCAAGCCAATTTAAGTGATCAAGTGCTTTTGCTTCCGCAAAAAACCAAGAAGACCAAATCTCCAGAATTTGATTGCAATATGTTGTTGATCCGCTTCGGTAACTCTGTCCTTCTCCAAAAGCGCCCGAGCAAAGCTATTTGGGGCGGTCTTTGGTCTTTGCCTGAAGGCCCCTGGACACCTAAAACATCTAGTGTAAAAGGTGTTAAGTTAAATCCGCAGGAATTATTTGCTGCTGCATTACCTGATGAAAAATTTGCAGCGCTTGCAAAAACTTGTAAATCCATAAAGCAGACCGAAGAAATTAAGCATGTCTTTACGCATCGCAAATTGTGGATGCAAATATGGCAGACGGGCGCGACAAAAGAATTGACCTTCTCAAGTCCAGATTTAAAGTGGGTGCCTCTAAATCTATTGGGGCACTACGGCCTACCTCAGCCGATTAAGATTTTGCTGCAGGGATTGAATCTAGTTCGCGATGGCGATCTAAAAAATTAAGCTGCAAGTCAATCAAGTCTTTTTGGGCACGGAAATGTTCGCTCAGACGACCTACTAGATAGACGGAGCGATGCTGACCGCCGGTGCAGCCGATGGCTACTGTTAAATAACTGCGGCCATCAGCAATGTAATGGGGCAACCACTTGTGAATGAATTGTGTGATGTCTGATTCCATGCTCATTACCTCTGGAATTTTTTCCAGAAATTCTTTAACGGGTTTGTCATTGCCAGTGAGGGGCCTGAGCACTTTGTCATAGTGAGGATTTGGTAAGCAGCGCACATCAAACACTAAATCAGCTTCGCTGGGGACCCCTTTTTTAAAGCCAAAAGATTCAAAAACAACGGTGAGGCCTACAGGTTTATCTTTGAGAAGGTCCTGAATCCAGGAACGAAGCGCATGAGCAGGCAGGTTGCTGGTATCGATGCTGTGGGCCTGGGCGCGCAAGGGCTCTAATAAATTACGCTCTTTATCAATTGCCTCAATTAAGGTTGCCGATTGAGATTGCTTAGCACTGGTAGATAAAGGGTGTCGTCGACGAGTCTCTGAAAAACGTTGCACCAAAGTATTGGTATCAGCATTGAGGAAAACTACTCGTACTTGATGATTTATGCGTAAGTTTTCGAGAATGGATGGCAAATCCGCAATGGACTGGCCACGACGAGCGTCTATGGCAACCGCAACTTGCTCACACTTTTCTTTTTCAAGAGTGGAAATAAGATTTTCTAAAAGCGAGACAGGAAGATTGTCTACACAGTCATAGCCTGCATCTTCAAAAGCCCTCAAGGCTACTGATTTACCTGAGCCTGAGATTCCGGTAATCAGATTAATTTGCATGGCTTAGAGGAGGCGTCCTTGAGATTTTGAGGATTCTGATTCTGCATTCATCTGAATACGTTGGCGCTCGATAAATTCTTTTAAGGTATCGATGCCACGCAATTGCAAGATGGTATTGCGTACTGCAGCTTCAACTAGTACTGCTAAGTTGCGACCTGCGGCCACCTGAATTTTGACCGTCCGAATTGGAATGCCTAGTACATCAATATGTTGAGTCTCGAGGGGTAGACGTTCAAACTCACCATCGGTTCTACGAACAAGTTGCACATTCAAGCGGAGCTTTAATTTGCGACGTACTGCGGTTTCACCAAAGATCGTCCGAATGTCGAGCAATCCTAATCCACGTACCTCAAGTAGGTTGCGCAAGATAACAGGGCAGCGACCTTCAATGTAATCAGGTCCAAGACGGGCAAAGTCAACCGCATCATCTGCTACCAATCCATGTCCACGAGAAATCAATTCAAGGCCTAACTCACTTTTACCTAGGCCGGATTCACCAGTGAGCAGTACTCCTAAACCTAGGATGTCCATAAAGACGCCATGCATCGTGATTTGAGGCGCACCAATCTTAGTTAAGTAAGTGCGCAAATGGTCAATCACTTCCGCGGCAGAAATTGCGGTTGTAAATAGTGGTGTTGAAGAGCGCTGGCAGAATAGTTGCAAGTCTGGGTCTGCATTCTTGCCATCAGCCACAATCACACAAGGAGGCATCTTAGAGATCAAGCTAGCAATTTGTTCTTGCCTTTGTTTTGGCTCCAAAGCTGCGTGATAGTTAATCTCCTGCTCACCAAAGATTTGAATACGGCTTGGGTGGATGAGGTTTAAGTGGCCCACTAAGTCTGAGCTAGCCGCTGCTACTTTGACAGCCTCAGATGGGAAGGTGCGGTCGGCACCTTCAAGGCCACCGATCCAAGACAGCTTTAATTCTGAAACGTTGTCATCAAAAATCTGCTGAGCAGTTACTCCCTCTAGGAGTAATGGCTGAGTCATTTTGCTGCACCCCAGTGTTGTAAGAGTTCACAAACTTTTAAGGGGTCTACAGCAGTCGACAAGGTCTGGCGAGCATCCGCATCGGACAATAGCTGAGCAATTGAAGACAAAATTTCTAAATGTTGTTGAGTGGCTTTTTCGGGCACCAATAAGAAAATCAATATAGAAACTGCTTCACTATCGGGGGCAGCAAAATCAATTGGTTTGTGCAGTCTCATAAAAGCCGCGCTGGGCTGCTTTAGGCCTTTCACTCGACCATGGGGGATTGCTACACCTGCACCGAGGGCTGTAGAGCCTAAATCTTCACGAGCATTAAGGAACTCTATAACGGAGCTCGCCGCTATTCCTGTTTGTTTGGAGAATAGTTCTCCAGCGGCTGCAAATGCATCAGCCCTGCTTGTAGCGGGGACGTCTAATGCAATGCAGTCGGGAGTAAAAAGATTGGTCAGGGCATTCATGTGAATTGATTATAAGTGTCCCAACGCAGTAGATCACTCAAAATGCTTTTCGTGATGATGATCTTGGATCTTTTCTTTGTGTTTAACAACTTGACGCTCTAACTTATCAACCACTGCATCCATCGCGTGATAGAGGTCAGCATTATGTGCTTCAGCGAACAAATCCTTCCCCTTAAGGTGAATAGTAATTTCAGCACTTTGACGGAGGTCCTTCTCTTTGGCCTTATCAACCACCAGAAAGGCAGATGCATCAATGACGTGATCGAAGTGCTTACGAATTTTGGCTAGTCCCGCCTCAAGATGAGAGCGCATGGCAGGGGTAACTTCCACATGACGGCTATTAATTTTCAAATTCATTAGCGACTCCTTTTATAGATGCTATAGATGCGTGCGCATAGTCATACCCGGGGTGCGCAGCAGGCCCCTAAACTTTTTCTGTGCTGTTTTTTTTGGAAAATAAACCATGAGCCTCCAGCGTATCAGCGAATTTGCCGAAAACCAAGAGGGAAATACAATTTTTATTGACTTAAAAGCTGGGAGCCTTGCCCAGCTTACATCCGGAAGTTTTCGCCCAGATAGACTCTTCTAACGGCATCGTTCTGAATAATCTGCTCAGGCTTGCCTTCTGCCAATACGCTACCTTCGCTGATGATGTAGGCGTGATCGCAGATGCCCAGAGTTTCACGAACATTATGGTCGGTAATCAGTACCCCAATTTGGCGGTCTCGAAGGAAACGCACAATTCGCTGAATTTCCCCAACAGCAATAGGGTCAACGCCAGCAAAAGGTTCATCTAGCAAGATAAATTTTGGCTGGGAAGCTAGCGCTCTCGCAATTTCTACCCGTCTACGTTCACCGCCCGATAGGGAAAGGGCTGGGTTATTGCGCAGATGGCTAATTTGCAGTTCGCCCAAAAGTTCGTCTAGACGATTGGCAATCTCCGCTTTGCTGAGGGGTTTGCCGCCCTGAACCTGCAGTTCTAGCACGGCCTGGATATTCTCGGCGACGTTCAGTTTTCTGAATACAGAGGCTTCTTGTGGCAGATAGGACAGGCCCATACGAGCGCGTTCATGAATAGGGAGATGGGTAATGTCTGCGCCATCTAAAACAATATTTCCACCATCGAGCGGAACCAGGCCAACAATCATGTAGAACGAGGTTGTTTTACCGGCTCCATTTGGCCCGAGTAATCCAACGACCTCACCGCATCTCACTTGGACTGACACGTCCCGAACTACAGTTCTAGAACCATAACGTTTTTGTAAGTGATGGGCGCTTAGGGTTGGCGCATCATTCATTTGGGTTAAATCCGCTGTCATTTCTCTAGGGTTGCTTTTCGTCTTGGTGAAAGGAGGGCTCTTGCTAAAGGCAAATCATCCGGCTTTACATCTTTTGGGGGTGTGACTCGATAGTACTGCTTTACATCATCGTACTCAATTTTCCAGCCCTTCAATTGATCCAGCATTTGCATATTGAGCAAGCGCTTGAGGCTGGCGTCACCGGTGATCGTTAGAAACTCTGTCTTGGCATCATAAGTAACTTGGGTGCCGCGACCTTGCATGAATTCATCCGCAAGCCCTTCACGACGTTGTCTAAAACTTGCCACTGCGTCAGGTGTGCCTACTACATCGACAAATTCATAACCCTGGGGATCGACTGCTATATGCCCATCTTCGCCGGTAACAATGATGCTACCTTTAATCAGAAGCACTTGACCATTCAGGTCATACACTTGTTTAACGTCGTTTACAGAAACCTGTTCTGCTTCCAGGATGAGAGGCTTATCTTGATCTGCTTTTTCTGCATGCACTGAAAAAGTGGTGAGGAGTCCAAGCGCAAGGCAACTGAATAAAGTAAAACATGTGAGCAAATTTCTCATCCGAACCATTTTATGGATTGCTCCGTGGTGCGCGCTCGATACGCCCTTTGACTTGACCGCTAAGTACCATGCTTTGTTCGACATTATTAAACACGCCGCCATCGGTAGAGTTCATGATCGACATTCCCTGCTCAAGGGTAATTGGACGATCTGTTTCAATAATGTCATCATTAATCAGCACCTTGAAATAGCTTGAGCTGGCTAACATTCTTAAAGTGGCTGGCTGTGATGCGGTCGCCTCTTGAGCGGGGCGAAAGATGCTGGCGTTATCGTATAAATCTAAAATAGTGAGATCACCATCGACATGTCCGGTATCTGATTTAACGGTTACAGGCGCTTTCTCAGCCTGGAATAAGCGCATGCGAGGGGTAAGAATGTCGATCGAGGCATCGTCATCATAGTGAGTCACTTTGACGCCCAAAATTCGATATTTGGTATTACCTAATTCATTGAGAGCAGATAGTGCACCATCTTTAATCGTGTAATCAGGCTCATGCAGACGTACACGTTCTAGTTGCGATTTTTCTGGGGGAGTATTTCTTTGCACCAGCCAAAAGGTTGCCAGCGTCAACACTCCCATCAAAATCAAGGGCATCAGGCGCAAGAGGGTGCGCGCAATACCAATTTTGATTTTCTGAGGATTCAATTGCATTGCTTAGCCGCGAGCCTTGGCGAGTAATTCTTCGTAGCGATTCTGCGCTTTGAGAATGAGATCGCATACTTCGCGAACAGCGCTATTGCCACCGCTGCGAGTCGTCACCAAATGTGAAAATGCTTGAACAGCTTCGTGACCTTGCGCGGGACAAATGCGAAAGCCAGCATTTTTCATCATTTGCATGTCTGGCCAATCATCACCCATTACAGCGCAGTCTGAGACATTGAGACCTAAAGACTTCACTACTTCTGCCAATGCAATTGCTTTGTTCTCAACACCCATGTGAACATGTTTAATGCCGAGCTCTTCACAGCGCGCCAAAACCATTTTGGAATTTCTGCCGGTAATGATTGCGGTCTGAATTCCACATTGCTCCAATAATTTGATACCCAATCCATCTTGAATATCAAAAGCTTTCAGGGATTCTTTGCCATCTGCGCCAATCCAGACTTGCCCATTCGTTAGCACGCCGTCAACATCTAACACCAAGAGCTTCACCTTACCTGCACGCTCCCAGGCTTGTGGATATTGCGCTAGGGGGTTAGTGTTATGGGTATTGAAGGCGCTAGGCATAAAGGGAAACTCGATTACTAATAAAGAATTAAATGACTTTGGCTGCAAATAAATCATGCAGATTTAATGCGCCCAATAAATGGCCTTTGTTATCCGTTACTACTAGATGATTGATGCGATGTTTCTCCATCATCTCAATTGCCTCTTCAGCCAGCAACTCAGCGGGAATGGTGCGCGGATCGGCAGTGGTTGCACTCTCTAGTTTGATGCCATCGAGATTGGTTGTCTTTTCGAGGAGACGGCGCAAGTCACCGTCGGTCAATATGCCAAATACTTTTTGATTGGCATCTAGGATTACCACCATACCCATTCGTTTTGATGTCATCTCTAACAACGCATCTTGTAGTGATGCATCGACGGAGATTTTTGGTGTGTCTACAAGGCTGCGCATCACTTCACTCACGTGCATCAATTGCTTGCGACCTAGTCTGCCACCGGGATGAGAGCGAATAAAGTCTTCGGCTTCAAAACCTCTGGCATCCAGTAAGGCAACAGCTAGTGCATCACCCATGGCTAATGCTGCGGTAGTGCTAGTTGTGGGCGCAAGGTTTAAGGGGCAAGCCTCTTTTTCAACGCTAGTATCTAGATGTGCATCCGCCAATTTGGCAAGAGAGGAGTTTGGTGCGCCAGTCAGGGCGATCAATTTTGCGCCAGTACGTTTCACAATCGGAACGATAGTGAGAAGTTCATCTGTCTCACCAGAATTAGAGAGGGCAACAAAAACATCATCCCTGGTGACCATGCCTAGATCGCCATGGCTGGCTTCAGCAGGATGAACAAAAAAGGCGGGGGAGCCCGTTGAGGCAAAGGTGGCCGCAATTTTGCGGGCAATATGACCAGATTTACCAATTCCGGAGACCACGATTCTGCCTTTGCAGCCATGTAAAAGCTCAACCGCCAGGACGAGGGCATCGGCATTGTCGCCCTCAAGGCGATCACGCATGGTTTGCAGTGCAGCAGCCTCAATAGTGAGGGTGTCGCGCGCAAGCTTTAGGGTACGTTCACGAGTCTTAGCTATCATCGAGTAAGTATATGCCGTCAGTCCTTCAATTAACCCTCATTCTCCTGGC
>CANBSM010000034.1 GCA_947372155.1 Burkholderiaceae bacterium | reverse complement strand
GATGAGCAATGTCAACGTGAGGGTGTTGTTGATTTTGCCGAGCTCCTATTACGCAGCTATGAATTACTCAAGCATAGCGAAGCCATTCGTACTCACTATCAAGAGCGCTTCCGTCACATTTTGATCGATGAGTTCCAAGATACCAATGCTTTGCAATATGCATGGCTCAAATTGTTATCGGGTCATGACGCAAGTCGTATTAATGTGAGCGGTATGGGTAGCAGTTCCGTGTTTGCAGTGGGCGATGATGACCAAAGCATTTATGCTTTCCGCGGCGCCGATGTTCAAAACATGCGCCTTTATGAAAAGCAATACCACCCATTGATGGTGAAGTTAGAGCAGAACTATCGCTCACACGGCCATATTTTGGATACGGCAAATCATCTCATTGCAAATAACTCTGAGCGCCTTGGAAAAAACCTGCGTACCGATGCTGGTCATGGCGAGCCAGTCCGTATTTATGAGGCGCCGAGCGATCATGCTGAAGCTGCCTGGTTGGTTGATGAGATAAAGGCCTTAGTCAATAGCGGCATTAAACGTACTGAGGTTGCTTTACTTTATCGAAGTAATGCTCAATCACGCATTATTGAGCACGCATTATTTTCTGCGGGTATACCGTATCGTGTTTATGGCGGTTTGCGCTTTTTTGAGCGTGCAGAAATTAAACACGCACTAGCTTACTTGCGCTTGCTCGAAAATCCAAATGACGACACCTCATTCTCTCGAGTGGTGAATTTTCCAACCCGCGGAATTGGTGCAAGATCAATTGAAGCATTACAAGACGCTGCTAGAGCCCAGCAGTGCTCTTTATACCTTGCTGCCTCAACGTTAGATGGCAAGGCGGGAGCCTCACTAGGTGGATTTGTGCGCTTGGTAGATCACATGCGTGAAGCTACTCGTCATAACACCCTCCCAGAAACAGTTGAATTTGTCATTCAGCATAGCGGCTTGATTCAACACTACCTCTCAGAGCGTGAGGGACAAGATCGTGTAGAGAACTTACAAGAATTGATTAACGCCGCCACTGCATTTATTGCCGAGGAAGGCTATGGTCAGGATGCCGCCGCTGCGATGTTGCCAGGTGAGAATGCCCCCGGCGTTGTGGAGGTTTCACCTTTGGCAGCCTTTTTATCGCATGCCTCATTAGAGGCTGGTGATAACCAAGCGCAGGCTGGGCAAGATGCGGTGCAGCTAATGACAGTGCATTCAGCCAAGGGTTTGGAGTTCACTTCTGTATTTATTACCGGTCTTGAGGAGGGTTTATTCCCACATGAGAACAGTGTGAACGAGCAGAATGGCTTGGAAGAGGAGCGCCGCTTGATGTACGTAGCGATTACACGTGCCAAGGAGCGCCTATATCTCTCACACACTCAATCACGTATGTTGCACGGCCAAGTGCGCTACAACATGCCCTCTCGCTTCCTGGAGGAGCTCCCATCCGATTCCTTGAAATGGCTCACCCCTAAGGCAAGGGATGCACGCTGGGGTGGTGGCAACTCAAGAACGGGATCTACTTGGCAAGATGGCTATACCCGTCAACGCGAATATGAATCTAATGATTTTTTTGATTCGGGTTCTGATCGCCAAAGACCGGCTAAGCGGGTTGGTTCAGCTTCAATGGAAGTAAAAAGATTGGCTTCCCCACCTCGCGGAAATTACCCATTCACCATCGGGCAGAATGTCTTTCATACGAAGTTTGGTGAAGGGCGCGTAACGGGCCTAGAGGGTGTAGATGCTGATGCACGTGCGCAAGTTAATTTCAAGCGTCACGGCATTAAGTGGCTGCAACTCAGTATTGCAAAGCTTGCTGCAATCGACTAATGGATTAATGCAGTTCAGTCACCTAGACAGGCAAGACCACTTCACCTTCTGTAAAGCACGCCTTCCAGGTTGCATAAAAAGAGCAGTGCATTACTGTCAAGCCTGCAATAGAAATGGGGGCGATGATGAAGGATGCAAATTGTCCTAGACTCATGGCATCAAAAATCATTCCCACTATAAGTGGAATGGCAATCAGAATGGCGCCCCAAATTGAGAGGTAGAAAAAGAATGCTGCTTTATTAGACCAGCATGCCAAGCAGCTAGAGAAGAGCGCTTGAGGTACTGGCATATCCGCCCAAGCAACTAGAACAGGGGAGAACCACATCAACATCGCTACTGGTATGTAGAGTATTGCGCCAAAGAAAAGCACCAAGTAAACCTGGCGCAGCGCCTCAGGTGTGATGGGCTTTTCACTTGTCATCAAGGGTAGCAGTAGTTCAAAGTCAACTAAGAGGCTTAAGATAAAGCTGAGCAACAAAATCATGCCGGCGTATACGAGACCTAATTGCAGAATTCTCTTTCGCACAATAGGGCTAGACCGTAGCGCTATCAAATAGACCATCGGTCTAATACGTTCTTTTTGAATGCCTTGACGGCAAGCAGTCATGAAGCCAACCGAAAGGGTTGGTGTGAGTAGCAGTACTGCAAAGACGCCGATCACTGGAATGATGACTGCTAGCTGTGCCGCAAATACATACATGAAGACCAATATCAAGAAACCCAAAGGATTTTGTTTGAACAGCCAAATGCCTTGTCTGATCCAGGTATAACCTTCTTTGGGTGCTACGGAATTGAGTTTCATAGTGAGCGACGACTTAAAAGAATGCGTTCAAAGTGTGTAGGGTCATGAGGGGTTAGCATTTGCGCATCACGGGGCAAGAAGAAATCCCACAGCCTGGACACCCAGAAGCGTAAGGCTGCGGCACGAAGCATGAGTGGCCAGCTGGCTTGCTCTTCTTTGGTGAGGGGGCGAACCCGCTGGTAGGCTTGCATAAAAGCATTCAAGCACGCAGGATCTAAATCTTGTTTATTAGCGGCAAGACACCAATCATTAGCAGTCACTGCAATATCAAATAACCATTTATCAGTGCCAGCAAAATAGAAATCAAAGAAGCCGCCCAATTGATCGTCAGATGTGTCCGTTCCTTTTGGATCGAATAAGACATTGTCACGAAATAGATCGCAATGACTAGCACCTTGTGGCAAGCCATCATAGGTGCCAGAGGAAAAGAAATCTTCTTGAGTTTTTAGCTCATGGGTAATGAGTTCTTTTTGCGATGTATTTAAATGTTGCAATATTTGGGGAATTGTTTTTTGCCACCAAGCAAGACTACGAAGATTTTCCTGGCTCTTTGGGAAATCTTTTCCGGCCAAATGCATCTTAGCCAGCATCTCACCAACAAGGGCACAATGATTTGCTTCTGGTTGCATCCTGGAAAGGCCAGGCAACTTCGTAACAATGGCTGCTGGCTTGCCCTTGAGGGTAAATAGAATTTCTCCCTGCTTGTTCTCAATGGGCTTAGGAACAGGTACACCTTTGTTTGCTAGGTGGTGCATTAACTCTAAATAGAAAGGGAGCTGCTGTGCAGATAGTCTTTCAAAGATCGTTAAAACATATTCCTGTTTTTTGCCATCCTTGATGGTATCTAAGAAAAAGTTGGAGTTCTCGATACCACCATGAATGCCACGGATTGCATTGGCTTGGCCGATGTCAAAGTCTTGAGTAATCCATTGAGAAATATCCTCAATCTCAATCGGAGTAAATACGGCCATAAACTAAATTGATTTAAAAATTTATCTAAGTGGAATGCTGATGCTGGGAACGCTAATCAGATCAGTTTCTTTTGGAGGTCCAGGCATCACTGATGTGGGTGGTGCCATCTCATAGCTGGTGTAAGGCGTCTTCACGTCAACCTGCGTTGGTGAATTCACATCTTTATATTCGGTAACCGTAGTGCCATTTTTATCTTTGTACTGATAGTTGGGCTTACGTGGCTCTGGAGTATTGAGAGCACCAGTGGCGCTAACTGTTGGGGCTATTGGCTGGCTATTAATGCGATTTAATTCCGATTGACTCAGCGCTTGGCTGGTATTCTGAGCTTGGGCTGAGTTCAGTCCAAACAGTCCAAAAACCATTAAAACGCTGATCAAGGCTTGGCTTTGACTCATGGAGTGGCTAATTAAGTTCGTTAAATAATGCATTTTTTCACCTTTTTATGCCTACTCTCGGATGGTTCCTTAACCAGACCTGTAGGCAATTCACAACTAGATTGTACGATTGCGGTATGACTAAACATAGACTCTTGTTGGTAGACGGTTCTAGCTACCTGTATCGCGCCTTCCACGCCATGCCAGACCTCAGAAATGGGGCTGGAGAGCCCACCGGGGCAATCTATGGAATGGTCAATATGATGCGCCGGGCCCGTTCTGAGCTCAAGGCTGACCACATAGCCTGCGTTTTTGATGCCAAAGGCAAGACTTTCCGCGATGAAATGTACTCAGAGTACAAGGCACATCGCTCCCCTATGCCCGAAGATCTGGTCAAACAGATCGAACCCATTCATGCCATGGTGAAGGCATTGGGTTGGCCGGTATTAATGGTCTCTGGCGTAGAAGCGGATGATGTGATTGGAACCTTATCTTGCCAGGCAACGCAAGCTGGTTGGGAAACGATTATTTCTACTGGCGATAAAGATTTAGCGCAATTAGTCAATCCTGCGGTCACGCTCATTAATACGATGACTAATGAAAAGTTAGATATCGAAGGTGTAAAAGAAAAGTTTGGCGTACCCCCAGAATTAATTGTGGATTACTTATCCATCATCGGTGATACCGTTGACAACGTACCAGGCGTTCCGAAGGCAGGACCAAAGACAGCAAATAAATGGTTGGCAGAATTTGGCAATTTGGATAACTTGATGGCAAACGCCGATCAAGTTAAAGGTGTCGTTGGTGAAAACTTACGCGCTACGCTTCCTTGGTTGCCGCAAGCACGTCAACTGATTACGGTGAAAACGGATTGTGATTTATCACCACATTTGCCTGGTTTAGATGATTTACACGCAAAGCCTGAGGATGCACCATTGCTGCGTGAATTGTTTGAGCGTTATGCATTTAAGACCTGGTTGCGCGATGTAGAAAAGCAGCTCACAAGCCCGGAGAATAAGGCTGAGTCAGTAAGCTTTGATTTAGCAGGCAGCCCAATTTCTCCTGCCGAGAGCGGTACGGATGAGGCTAAAACGAGGCGCGTGATAGCTAGCGCGCCAACTAAAGATTTATCACAAGAAACTCGAGACTCGCATGATGCCATCGAGCGTCACTATGAATGCGTAGTAGATGAAGCGAGTTTGGAGAAGTGGTTAAAAAAGATTGAAATCTCTACGCTAACAGCGGTTGACACCGAAACAACTGGACTTGATGCGCTTGCGGCAGAACTCGTTGGTATCTCACTATCAGTAAAGCCAGGTGAGGCTTGTTACATTCCCGTTGCTCACCGCAATGGTGAATTACAACTGGATCGCGCCCTAGTGCTTGCACGCATGAAGCCTTGGTTAGAAAGCGCGACAAATCTAAAGGTGGGGCAAAACCTCAAGTACGACGCTCATATCTTTGCAAACTATGGCATTACCTTGAAGGGTGTTGCATTTGATACCTTGCTAGAGTCTTATGTGCTTGAGTCTCATCTGCCACACAATATGGATAGCTTGGCTGAGCGGCATCTAGGTATGAAAACTATTCGCTATGAAGAGGTCTGCGGTAAGGGTGTTCATCAGATTGGTTTTGATCAGGTTGATCTGAAGATTGCAACAGACTATGCGGCAGAGGATGCGGACATTACTTTGCGTCTTCATTTGGAGTTATGGCCGCAGATCCAGGAAAGCCCGGGGCTACTTTATATTTATGAAAACGTTGAAATGCCGGCTATGCGAGTTCTGGGCATCATGGAGCGCAATGGTATTCGGATTGATTCAGCGTTGCTGGCTAAACAAGGTCAGCAGGTGGGCAAGCGTTTACTTGAGCTGGAGGGCGAAATTCACAAGCTAGCAGGTCAGCCTTTTAATATTCAATCGCCCAAGCAGATCGCAGAAATTTTATTTGGGCAACTTGAACTCCCAGTTATTAAAAAGACACCATCGGGCGCACCATCTACTGATGAAGAGGTATTACAAAAGCTAGCCGAAGACTATCCCTTGCCAGCACGCATTTTGGATTACCGTAGCCTGGCAAAATTAATGTCTACCTATATTGAGAAGCTCCCTCGCATGGCTGACCCCAAGACTGGGCGCGTACATACGAACTTTTCTCAAGCTACTGCAGTCACGGGTCGCCTGGCATCTAGCGATCCAAACTTACAAAATATTCCTGTACGCACAGAAGAGGGTCGCCGTATTCGTGAGGCATTTATTCCGGCAGAAGGCTGTAAGTTGCTGTCTGCGGACTACTCACAAATTGAGTTGCGCATCATGGCGCATATTGCTGAAGATGAAAATCTCTTAACGGCATTTAAAGAGGGTAAAGACGTTCACCAGGCAACCGCAGCTGAGATTTTTGGCGTCCCATTAGATGATGTCAATTCTGAGCAGCGTCGTTATGCCAAGGTAATTAACTTTGGCCTGATTTACGGTATGAGTGCTTTTGGCTTAGCCGGTAACTTGGGTATTGAGCGTTCTGCTGCGCAAAATTACATCGCTAAATACTTTGACCGTTACCCAGGGGTTGCTCAATATATGGAACGCACTCGTCTCGAGGCTCGAGAAAATGGCTATGTAGAAACAGTCTTCGGACGCCGTCTTTGGTTGCCTGAGATCAAAGGCTCCAATGGACCGCGACGCCAAGGGGCCGAACGTGCAGCAATTAATGCCCCTATGCAGGGTACCGCAGCTGACTTAATCAAATTAGCGATGATTGCCGTGGAAGATTGGCTCGAAAAGGAGCAACTCAAGACTAGACTCCTATTGCAGGTGCATGATGAGTTGGTTTTAGATGTGCCTTTCGATGAGCTTGAGTTAGTGCAGGCAAAATTACCCGGTTTGATGTGCAATGTCGCCCAGCTAAAGGTACCTTTGGTGGTTAGCATTGGGATTGGCGATAATTGGGAAGAGGCGCACTAAGTATTTAATGAGAAATCTAAGCCGGGAGACGGAATAATGAGTAAAGAGATTCAAGCCGGGCGACGCAATTTTATGAAGACATCAGCCATTAGCGCAACTGCTATTGGGGTTGGATTTGTGGCGGCGTCTGAGCCAGTCATGGCTGCTGCAATTGAAACGGATTTCAAAGGCATTAAAGCGGGTGAGCAAATGATCCCCGTAGGCAGCTTTCAGTTGCCCGCATACGTCTCGCGACCTGAAAAATCCAAAGGCTCTTTACCCATCATTATTGTGGCAAGTGAAATCTTTGGTGTGCACGAATACATTGCTGACGTAACAAGACGTTTTGCAAAGTTGGGATATCTTGCGATAGCCCCTGAGTTTTTTACCCGCGCAGGTGATCCCAATACTTACGGCACCATTGCTGAAATTCAGTCCAATATTGTGGCTAAGACTTCAGACGCTCAAGTCTTAAACGATCTGCAAGCTGCCTTGGTGTGGGCGGGTAAAAATGGTGGCGATCTAAAGCGTGTTGGTGTAACTGGTTTCTGTTGGGGTGGCCGTATTACTTGGCTATCAGCAACTTTGCCGCAGGTGCGTGCCGGTGTTGCTTGGTACGGCCGTCTCATCGGTGAGAAGACTGAGGGCAATCCACGTCATCCGGTAGATATTGCTGCTGATTTAAAAGCACCAGTCCTTGGTTTGTATGGAGCTGCCGATACTGGTATTTCTCTAGAGAGTGTTGATCAGATGCGTGCCGCTTTGGCACAAGCGGCCCCTAAAAATCCAGCAGCTAAGGCTTGTCAGTTTGAGGTGTACCCGGATGCTCCACATGCTTTCCATGCCGACTATCGCGCTACATATCGCGAGGGTCCTGCCAAAGACGGCTGGGAAAAATGTCTTGCTTGGTTTAAGAAAATGGGAGTGGTGTAAGCGCGATGACTGTTTTACAAAGCATCCTCCTAGTCACTGCGTTAGCGGGCACTGCTAGCGTCTTAGTGGCTGCCAGTTTTTCATTGACGATGTTGTCTAAGATGGTCAACAACATGGTCAGCTTGTCTGTCGGCATTTTGCTGGCTACTGCTTTACTCCACTCCTTGCCTGAAGCTTTTAGCATGGAGGGTGCGAAACCTCACTACTTGTTTGCTACCTTACTTGCTGGTTTGCTGGGATTCTTCTTGCTTGAGAAGATTGCCTTATTACGACACGATCATCATCATGAGGGTGATGGACACCACCACCACCATGGTCATGATGCTGAAAATGCTGGGCGTAGTGGCTGGATGATTTTGGTAGGCGATGGTATTCATAATTTTGTCGATGGCATCTTGATAGCCGCCGCTTTCATGGCAGATTATCAGGTCGGCATCTTTACTGCTATTGCGATCATTGCCCACGAGATTCCACAAGAGATCGGTGATTTCATTGTCTTGTTAAATGCTGGCTTTTCACGCGCACGTGCTTTGGTATACAACTTTATCTGTGGCTTATCAGCCGTAGTAGGCGGTGTGCTTGCTTACTTTTTCCTAGAGCGTGCGCATGCGGCAATGCCTTACTTGTTGGTGATTGCATCGAGTAGTTTTATTTATATTGCGGTGAGTGACCTTATTCCGCAAATGCATCGTCGCCCACATTGGGTTGAGTCTTTACGCCAAACGGTATTGATCGCTTGTGGCGTAGGGTTTGTAATTCTTTTATCCCTACTGCATTAGTACCAGCTCAATTAGCTTAAAGTGCAATAGGTCTCTTGGGATCTGCGCACCATTCACTCCAGCTGCCTGCATACAGGCGAGAGCCTTTAAAGCCCGCAAGCTCCATCGCCAGAAGGTTATGGCAAGCAGTGACGCCTGATCCGCATTGATGAATCACTTCAGAGGCCTTAATGGTTCCAAGCAATTCTGAGAACTCTTTGAATAGTTGCTCGGGAGTTTTAAATGCAGTCGCATTGAGGTTATTTTTAAAGAAGCGATTCATTGCGCCGGGAATATGTCCGCCAACTGGGTCCAAAGTTTCATTTTGACCATGAAAGCGATCTTCCGTGCGTGCATCAATGATTTTGCTTTTCTTGATCTCTAAATTGGCTACAACCTCATCAACTAGAGCGAGCCCTGCATAAGGCATTACTCCAATAGCTTGAGTGCAAGCGGTTGGTGCCCTTGGAATGCTGCCCATAGGGCCATTCCAAGCATCTAAACCACCATCTAATACCTGCACATTGGCGTGCCCTGTGGCTTTGAGCATCCACCACAGACGGCTGGCATAGACTGAGCCTTGTTTGTCATAGGCAACTACCAGAGTATTTGGATGAATCCCTAGGCGAGTCTTCGTTTGCGCCCAGGCCTCTGGACTGGGAAGAGGGTGGCGACCATTGGTGCCAGTTTTATTTCCTGAGAGGTCTTTGTCGAGATCGACATAGATAGCCCCGGGGATATGATTTTCTTCGTAGGATTTTCTGCCGATCAGTGGGTCGACTAAATCAAAGCGGCAATCACAGAGCAATACATTCTCACCACTATTAATGATTTCTTCTAACTGGTTGGCTGAGATTAGAGGAGTCATGATGCTTCCTTTATAAGTGGCAAGAGGTATTAAGGGGTATTAATAAAACCGTAAAGTCGAACAGCCTAATCTGATTATGCGCCTTCAAAATTCATGACGCGGCGGTACCACTCATGAAAATGTTGCATGCCATCTTCCATGGGGCTTTGATATGGACCCACTTCATTCACGCCGCGGGCTAGAAGTGCTGCGCGTCCTTGATCCATGCGCTCTGCGATCTCATCATCTTCGATACAGGTTTCCATATAAGCGGCGCGTTCTGCTTGAACAAACTCACGCTCAAATAAAGCAATTTCTTCTGGGTAGTAGAACTCGACAATGTTGCGTGTTTTACCCGGCCCCATTGGATGCAGTGTTGATACGCATAGAACGCCTGGGTACCACTCCACCATCACATTGGGGTAATAGGTTAGCCATATAGCACCATGGCGCGGGGCTTTGCCGTCAAATTGACGTAGCACTGCCTCATGCCAGTTGCGATAGGTTGGTGAGCCCGGTTTTTGTAAATCTTTGTGAATGCCAACGGTTTGTACGCTATGCCAGTCACCAAATTCCCAGTGCAAATCTTCGCAAGAAACAAACTTGCCTAAGCCTGGATGAAACGGCACAACGTGATAGTCCTCGAGATAAACCTCGATGAATGTTTTCCAGTTGTAATTGCATTCATGTACTTCAACATGATCAAGAACATAGTCATCAAACTGGAGATCATCGGCAACACCTAGTTTTGCCAGGTCAGTGCGGACATCGCGTGGACCTTCGAACAGTAGCCCCTGCCAATTTTGCAAAGGGGATTTGCCAAGATTTAAACAGGGCTTATCTTCAAAGTGGGGTGCACCTAATAAATTGCCGCCTAAGTCATAGGTCCAGCGATGCAATGGGCAAACAATATTGTCAGTCTTACCATTGCCATTGAGCATCAATGCTTGGCGATGACGACAAACATTCGAAAGTAGTTCTATGCCAGATTCATTGCGAACCAGGATGCGACCTTCGTTTTCTGCTCTTAAAGTTTGATAGGAGCCCATCTCAGGCACCATGAGTTCGTGACCAACATAGCCAGGGCCCTGCTTAAAAAGCAGTTCAATTTCCCGCTGATACAACTCAGCGTCAAAATATGCCGAAACCGGCAGCTGCAGATTGGACGGCGCAAGCTTCTGCGCGGTAGCCAGATTAGTCATTCTCCCCACCCCCGAAAACGTCAGCCGAAGCTAAGCGGAATAACCAATCCAACCATCGACGGATCGATATTGGAAAGGAAGGGGTGGATTATACCCATCCAAATCGCTTCTCGCTTTAATATGTAGGGCTATCCGTGTGGGAAATATGAGGGAAACCAGCTTATGCCAGCCAAGAAGTCAGAGAGTCAAAAACCCGGTCTTGAGGTCCAAATTGACCCCGATTTGCGCTATGAGCAAGCCGTTAAAGAGCTTGAAAAGCTCATTTCCGATATGGAATCTGGCAAATTTTCTTTAGAAGAGACCTTGTTGGCCTATCAGCGTGGCGCAGCCTTGCTGAAGCACTGTCAAGGCATGTTGGCACAAGTTGAGCAACAGGTTCGAGTGTTCGAGGCTTAATTGAACGCTGCTTTTCAATTTCAGGAGTGGCTAACTTCCCACTCCGAGCGAACTGAGCAAGCCTTAGATCGCTTGCTCGATTCTGCGCAAACTACTCCTCATCGCTTGCATGAGGCTATGCGTTATGCAGCGCAGGGTGGCGGCAAGCG
>CANBSM010000033.1 GCA_947372155.1 Burkholderiaceae bacterium | reverse complement strand
TTGATGTTATTGGTATCCAACAAATTAGGCTTAGGCCCAATGAAGGAAACTAAAGACATCACCATATTCTCGCGAATCGAGTCGATTGGAGGATTGGTTACCTGCGCAAATAATTGCTTGAAGTAGTTATAGAGAGTCTTGTCCTTATTGGAAAGAACAGCCAATGGGCTGTCGTTACCCATTGAACCAATAGCCTCTTCACCATTCATGGCCATTGGTGCCATCAAGAATTTGATGTCTTCTTGCGTATAACCAAATGCCTGTTGACGGTCTAATAATTTAGCTGCTGGACGAATAGTCGTTTTCTCGTCAATTAAGTCTGCCTTGCTGGCATCAACTTCATCTAACTTCACACGAACCGCATCGATCCAGCTCTTATATGGCTTAGCTTTAGAAACAGCATTCTTCAGCTCAACGTCATCAATGATACGGCCTTGTTCCATGTCGATCATGAACATCTTGCCTGGCTGCAACCGCCATTTTTGTACGATCTTGCTTTCAGGAATTGGCAACACGCCCGCTTCAGAACCCATGATGACTAAGTCATCGTCAGTTACGTAATAACGTGCTGGACGCAAACCATTGCGGTCCAAGGTTGCGCCAATTTGACGGCCATCAGTAAATGCCATCGCAGCAGGACCATCCCATGGCTCCATCATTGCTGCGTGATATTCGTAGAAGGCACGGCGATTGTCATCCATCAATGCATGCTGTTCCCATGCCTCTGGAATCATCATCATCATGGCTTGAGCTAATGGGTAGCCAGACATCACCAATAACTCTAAGCAGTTATCAAAACACGCAGTGTCTGACTGACCTGGGTAAATCAATGGCCAGAGTTTTTTCAAATCATCGCCAAGCACTGGGGAACTAATCGCGCCTTCACGTGCGTTAACCCAATTGACGTTACCTTTAACAGTGTTGATCTCACCGTTGTGCGCAATCATGCGATAGGGATGCGCTAATTCCCATGCAGGGAAAGTGTTGGTGGAGAAACGTTGGTGCACTAAAGCAAGTGCGGATACAGTGCGCTTGTCTTGCAAGTCTTGGTAATAAGCGCCGACTTGATTCGCTAACAGCAAACCCTTATAAACAATGGTTCTAGCAGACATTGATGCAACGAAATATTCTTTACCGTGCTTCAAATGCAAATCTTGAATTGCATGGCTTGCTGTTTTACGAATCACATACAACTTACGCTCAAGCGCATCGGTTGTCATGATGTCGCGACCACGACCAATAAAAATTTGACGGATAAATGGCTCTGTCATTTGTACAGTTGGAGACATCGGCAATTTCACATCTACCGGAACATCTCTCCAACCCAAAACTACCTGACCTTCTAAACGTACAGTGCGCTCTAGCTCTTGTTCGCATGCCAAACGGGAAGCATGCTCCTTCGGCAAGAAAATCATACCAACGCCATACTCACCTAATGGTGGCAAAGTCACGCCTTGCTTAGCCATTTCTTCGCGATACAAAGTGTCTGGGATCTGAATCAAGATGCCCGCGCCATCACCCATTAACGGATCGGCACCAACCGCTCCCCGGTGATCTAAATTCTCAAGGATCTGTAAACCCTGAGAAACGATCTCATGAGATTTCTTACCCTTAATGTGCGCTACGAATCCTACGCCGCAGGCGTCATGCTCATTACGAGGGTCATATAAACCCTGAGCGATTGGGCGAAGATCTGAATTTAATTTTGTAGTCATAGTATTTCCGAGGGGCGACAAAGGCCTAATTACTTTTGGAGGATCAAATATAGGTGAATACCCACACCGATGCAATAGAAATAAAATGAGTCTGTCCCATTTATTTAGATGTCGCACCAATATGAATTCTATATATGGGGACAGAGTCGGAATACTCAATACCCTATTTGAAGTACAGGGAAACTATTATGTACCTAAGTTATTGAATTTAATGTATTAATTTTTCTAGGGCGCCCACGATGGCGAATTAATGCAAGCTCCGGAGCATCTTTAAAGAGTTTTTTTGCATAAATATCACTGACCCAAGGCTTGGATCGCAATAGAGATTCCGTAATTTGACGATCTTCCCAGTGGGGCGCGCCCTCCTTTACAAAGTTAGACCAACTCATCTGCCTCTCAAAAGGGGTGTTGCCCAACCTCCAAAAATGCTGGTGATCCACCAACCAAGGCTCAGCGTTGCCCCCAATGTGGGTAGCAAAACTTGTCCATGAAGAGCTTTGGGGATTGGATTCATATCCAGCTCTCACTGGATTGAGCTCTATATAACGCTGGCAGCGCAAAAAATAATCTGGGTCAATTAAAGAAGAGCGATATCGCCCCTCCCAAATGGTTCCAGAACGGCGATGCTGTTGATTGAAATATTGCGCATAACGACGTCCAAGAGACTGCATAGTTTTAGCAAGCGAATCTTCGCTTTGAGGGGTCATGAGCAAGTGCACATGGTTGGGCATTAAAGCAAACGCATGCACAGCACAACCAAACTGCCTGGCTGCTTCACGCAACCACTCTAAATAAGTGTGACGATCTTTATCAGCAAAGAAAATAGTTTCACGATTATTGCCACGGACCATCACATGCATTGCTTGGCCTGGTATTACTGTGCGCGCTTGCCGTGCCATGTTGAAAACGAACTATTGCAGTTCGCGCACACCGCCATTGGTAGAAAAGTCCGGAATAAACCAATCGCCATCCACTTGCGTTACACCGCTTGGCACTTCGCGCGAGATCTGAGGACTATCTTTTAATGCGGTCGCCATATAAGAAATCCACATAGGCAATGCAAGGCCGCCACCAGTCTCGCGATCGCCCAAGCTGGCAGGTTTATCAAAACCAATCCACGCAATCGCAACTACCTTGGGGTTGTAACCAGCAAACCAGGCATCGTGGGAGTCATTGGTTGTACCAGTCTTACCAGCAATGTCGCTACGCCCCAACTTACCTCGCGCCGAGGCTGCAGTACCAGTCTTGGTAACTTCTTGCAGCATGCTATCCATCACGAATGCAGTGCGAGCATCTAATACACGAGGAGCATCTTCGCCTGCACGCGTAGGCTTCGCTTCGAACATGACAGTGCCTTTAGAGTCCACCATCTTGTCAATTAAGAATGGATCTACACGATAGCCGCCATTGGCAAACACGCTATAGGCAGAAGCCATCTGCAGCGGGGTCACAGAACCTGCCCCCAAAGCCATGGTTAAGTAGGGGGGATGCTTTTCTGGCTCAAAGCCAAAACGTTGGATATATTCCTGAGCATAAGAGGGGCCAATGGCGCGAATGATGCGAACCGAAACCAAGTTCTTTGATTTTGCTAAGGCATTACGCAAGCGCATCATGCCGTCATATTTACCATCGTAGTTTTTTGGCTCCCAAGCCTGACTACCGGTCTCCATGCTGCCAATCGATAAAGGGGCATCGTTCACCATCGTGCTTGGAGTAAAGCCTTTTTCAATTGCCGCCGCATAGATAAATGGTTTGAATGAGGAGCCCGGCTGACGTAAGGCTTGTGTCACATGGTTGAATTGATTGCGACGGAAATCAAAGCCGCCCACTAAAGACAGAATTGCCCCAGTCTCTGCATTCATGGATACAAAGGCAGCCTCCACTTGCGGCAACTGGGCCAGCTTCCAAACTCCGCCATCTGACAGGAGGCGCACTACTGCACCAGGTCGCAAACGCTTTTTAGGTTGAGTGCTGTCAGTAATAGAAGCAGCTGCCAACTTCATACCCTCACCTTTAATGGTGATGGTATCGCCGGTGGAGATCATGACCTGCATTTCTTTCGGCTTCACATCAAGCACAACACCAGACTGCAAATCATCTAACTGAGGATAAGCAAGCAATGCCTCATCAATCGCGCGCTGGCGCTTTACAGAATCTTCAGGGAGATCGATAAAACCTTCTGGACCACGATAGGCATGACGCAAGTCGTATTCAAAAATTCCACGGCGAACTGCTTTATAAGCTGCATCTTGATCAGCCTTCAAAATAGTGGTGTAAACGTCGATACCTTGGGAATAGATAGCATCACCATACTGGGTGAAAAGTAATTGACGAACCATCTCAGCCGGAAAGTCAGCGCGAACTGCAAACTCATTACCGAGACCACGAATATGCAACTCTTCAATCATCGCCTTTTGGTATTCCTCTGGCGTGATGTAACCCAGGTCGCGCATGCGCTGAAGAATATATTCTTGACGAATCTTGGCGCGGCGGAAATTGCTCACTGGGTTATAGGCTGATGGCGCCTTTGGCAGGCCAGCCAACATGGCTGATTCTGCAATCGTGATGTCCTTGAGATCTTTACCAAAATAAATTTGTGCGGCACTAGAGAATCCAAATGCTCTTTGACCCAAGAAAATCTGGTTCATGTAGATTTCCAGGATCTTGTCTTTGGTTAATTGAGACTCAATCTCCCAAGCTAGGAGAACCTCATAAATTTTGCGGCTAAAGGTTTTCTCATTGCTAAGAAAGAAATTGCGCGCCACCTGCATGGTGATGGTTGAGGCACCCTGCGAGAGATGTCCCCGTAAATTAGTTACCGCAGCCCGCAAAATGCCTACGTAGTCCACACCACCATGAGAGTAGAAGCGATCATCTTCGATTGCTAATACAGCATGACGCATGCTTAAAGGAATTTCATTTAACGGGATTACCTTGCGGCGTTCCTCACCAAACTCCCCAATTAATACTTTGTCTGCTGTATAGATACGCAGAGGAGTCTTAGGGTTGTAATCAGTTAAGGCTGAGATCTTGGGAAGATTTGGTTTTGCGACCAAGAACGCATAACCCATCAAAAGCGTTATTACCAAAGCAAAAACCACGCCGATGATCAACAAGGCCTTTACAAGCGGGTTGCTTGAATTCTTGCGTGGCAACCCAGGCTGAACTCGAGTCTGCCCAGGGCGTCTGTCGGATGGACGAACGGGGCGCTGATTCAGCGGTGGCTTGTCTTTTGGAGGTAAGGCCATATAAGCAAATTATAGGGTGCTTAGGCAATTTCACGAAAAGCACCAAAACCCGTGTTTTGGGTATAGCAAAGCATCGATTTCTGACACTGGACTAAAGCTGGCCCGATGGATTTACAGCCTCCAAAACTACAGAATAAAAACATGCCAGCACGCCATATTTCGAGCCAATCCTTTGATGAAATTTTGAGTGATCTGGGTGATGACCCTGCCATCCCAGACCCTCATGGAATTCGCAAACCGCCTCCCCAGCAAAATACCCCGCCTAGACCACAAAGCCATAGCAGTAGTCGCTCTTTTACGGGATCCCTAGATAACTTTCAAATCCCAAAAACCCTCCAAAACTTAGGAGCCCTCCTCACTCTGATTGGTGTCCTGATTGCGTCAGGCGTCGCATTTTTTATCGCCTTTCAGACCCTCAATAACCAGTCACAAGTTGCCCTAGAAGAGTCGCAAAAGCAGCTCTCTGAACTTAAGAAGGATTTAGCTGTAATGCGGGATGAAATACTTCAAGATCAAGATGATCTCTATTCAGCAATGGATGAAATAGAAGTAAGTATTCACTCTTTAAAGTATAAAAGGCCTGAAACGAGACTTTCCAGCAAGCCACAAGCACCTACTCATGAGACAGAGCTCCGTCGCTGGCGCTACCTAGGAGCATCCCAAATGGGTGCCTCACATCAAGCCTATTTTCATACCGGGAAAAGCCATGTTGCCCTTGAAAAAGGAACCCAGGTTTTAGGAGATTGGCGACTGAGCAATATTGAAAAAGGGCTCGCCACACTTACTCATCCTCACGGTAAATCATTGGTTCTGAAGGCTTCTAAGTCCGAATGAAAACCAAGGCAAATCACATCCAAAGACGCTTAAAAAGTTTCAATATTTGGTTGGTCATGTTGGCACTCATAAACGCTCATGTCATGGCAGAAAATGCACCCGCACAAAATCATTTTCTGAGCCCCATCAGTCTGCAATTTACCGAAATTGAAATAACGGAACTTTTACAAGTAATGGCCAAATTGGGCGATACCAATTTTTTATTAAGCGAGTCGATTAAGGGCAGTATTTCGATAGATCTTAGAAATACCCCATGGCAAACAGCCCTTCACTCGATTCTGGCCAGCCGTGGTTTGCGACTTGTGCGCAACGGCGAAATCTACTGGATTGGGCCCCACGCAGAAATCCAAGCCTTTCAGAAATTCCGACGTGAAGACGCTGCTCTTCCTTTTGGAGGGGACCATATTAATAGTCCAAGGCAAATTCTCATTGAGGCACGAATAGTCGAAGCAGATGAACGCTTTGCTCGAGAACTGGGCGTTAAGCTGGGATATCAAGCCAATGGCATTGGGGGCAACCCTGATCAAAAGCTGCAGGGCAGCATTGATTTAGGTGGCGCTGGGTTAAGTGGCTTTAACCCAGCCTCTATAGCCGCAACCCTAGTTTCTAAAAATGCTAACCGCATTCTTCAGGCAGAACTTTCTGCTCTTGAATCAGAGGGGCAAGGGAAGATTCTCTCTAACCCCCGAATCATGACTGGTGACCAAGTGAAAGCAACCATTGAGCAAGGCACAGAGCTTCCCTATCAAACGTCCAATCAAAATGGCAGTAAATTGCAATTCAGAAAGGCAAATCTGAGGCTGGAGGTTCTTCCCAAAATCCATCCAGATGGAAAGATTTCAATGCTAGTGGGTATCAATAAAGACACGGTAGGCATGAAAACAGAGCAAGGCTATGCGATTGACACCAAAAGCCTTAGCTCAGAGGTAACCGTTGAAAATGGGGGCACAGCCATTATTGGCGGCATCTTCCAAACTACCGAACGGGAGGATGAGGTCAAGGTCCCTTTATTAGGGGATATACCCCTCATTGGTCATTTTTTTCGCCATAAATCCAAATTGCAAGATAAAACTGAGTTGCTTGTCTTTTTAACTCCGACCGTTCTCGACAAACCCTAATAAAATCGAGGAGTGAACTCTTCGACAAACAATATCTTTCTGATCGGCCTCATGGGGGCTGGGAAGTCGACCGTTGGCAAAGTCTTAGCAAAAAAATTAGGGCGTCGCTTTCTGGATGCCGACCATGTCATTGAAGATCGCTGCGGCGTAAAAATTCCTGTCATCTTTGAAATGGAAGGTGAGGAAGGCTTTCGCAAAAGAGAAGCTCAGGCTATCCGTGAAATTACTGCTGAGCAAGATATTATTTTGGCGACTGGTGGAGGTGCGGTGTTATTACCAGAAAATCGCCAGGCCTTAAGTGAGCATGGCACTGTCATCTATCTTCATGCAAACCCAATGGAGCTGTGGCATCGCACTAAAGGTGGCGAGGGACGACCCCTACTGAGAAATGGTGACGCCAAAAAAATCCTAGAGAATCTATACGCCGTTCGCGATCCACTCTATCGCGAAATCGCCGATCATGTGATTGAGACTGGCAAGCCCAGCGTTAATCAACTGGTCAACACCTTAATCATGCAGCTTGAACTCTCTGCTTAAATACACTGGCACTATGATGAAAACACTTGAAGTTGATCTTGGTAATCGCAGTTACCCAATTTATATTGGTACAGATTTAATTGATCAAGCAAGCTTATTTAGCGCCTGTGAAAAAGCGACCTCCATCTACATTGTTAGTAACACTACAGTTGCCCCGCTCTATGCTGAGCGCCTGACTAAAACGCTTAGCTCCTTTGGTAAGCCTGTTAGAACAATTGTTCTACCCGATGGTGAGTCTTATAAGGACTGGAAAAATCTCCAACTGATTTTTGATGATCTTTTAAAGTTTGGGGCTGATCGACAAACCATGTTGGTTGCCTTGGGTGGCGGTGTGATTGGCGACATGACTGGGTTTGCCGCAGCCAGCTTTATGCGTGGCATTCGTTTTATTCAAGTGCCAACTACCCTGCTCGCTCAGGTGGACTCTTCCGTTGGCGGTAAGACTGGCATCAATCATCCGCTTGGTAAAAATATGATTGGCGCCTTCCATCAGCCAGCCGCTGTAATTGCCGATCTCAATACCTTAAAGACCCTGCCTCCGAGAGAGTTGTCTGCGGGTCTTGCAGAAGTGGTCAAGCATGGTGCTATTGCAGATGCCCAATTCTTAGATTGGATCGAGGCCAATGCAAAAGCATTATTGGCATGTGACACTGAGGCTATGGGTCACGCAGTATTGCGTTCGTGTGAAATTAAATCTGCAGTGGTATCTGCCGATGAAAGAGAGGGCGGCATTCGTGCAACCCTTAATTTTGGCCATACCTTTGGTCACGCGATTGAAGCGGGCATGGGTTATGGTGAGTGGCTACATGGCGAAGCTGTAGGATGCGGCATGGTAATGGGAGCAGATCTATCACGTCGACTCAATTACATTAGCGACGCAGAGTTTGAACGCCTCACCAAAATCATTCAATCCATGAATTTACCAATTACGCCGCCAAAGTTTGGTGCGGGGCGCTATATGGAGCTCATGCAGGTTGATAAAAAAACAGAGGGCGGAAAAATCCGTTACGTTGTTTTAGAAAAGATTGGCAAAGCCCAGATCAAAAGCGTGGCTGATGCCCAGGTGATGGAAACTTTAAGCGCTACTGGCGCAGCTTAAATTAAACTAATCTTGACTGCTTGCCCGGCCTGAGAGCTCGCAAACTCAGTCAAGTCACTTAAGAGCTCTTTTCCTGTTTTGGTATCAAGCCATAAGGGTTTTGCCATAGTGCCAGCCCAACGATAGTGATATCCACCGGATTTGGCGGCGACCCAAATCTCATGTAACGGTGGTTGAGTGTTGACGACTATGACGCTTTTATCCTTAAAACGAATGTTGATAACATTGCCACCTTGGCGCTCAACATCTAAATCAAGGTCCAAGGCATCGTCGGCAGCCTCTAATGCCACCTCTATCGATTGCAATAAATTGCTTCCCAATTGATAAAACTGCTTGTCATCAATGGTTTCTACACCTGAATTATTTGGATTCATACCGGAGTCCTGCATGCTATATTCAATCATTCGTTTTAGAGACATTCATGATAGCGATTCTTAATAGAACCCTCTGTTTTAGCCTTCTAATATCCCTTGTAGGGTGTGGGGTAAGGGGGCCACTATATATGCCAAATGTACCGCCAGTTCCACCCGCTCCTACAGAGCCAGAAACTAAAGGCAAGCTATATCCACCTCAAACCTCTGCTAGCCCAAGCAATTCTTCATTGATTAAGTAATGACAAGCAAAGCAATCCCTCTCCCTAAGTTATCCGGATTTACCGATCACGATGGCAATTGGTATGCCGAAGAAATCCCCCTCGCTGATTTAGCGAAAGAGTTTGGCACGCCGCTCTACATCTATAGCAAAAAAGCATTGACTGAAGCTTACCAAGCCTACGATAAGGCATGCGTTGATGGTAATGGCAAGCGTCGTGCTCGTGTGCACTATGCAATGAAAGCAAATAGCAATCTAGCGGTGATTGATTGCTTTAAAAAACTAGGCGCTGGATTTGATTTAGTCAGTGGTGGTGAATTAGCTCGTGCACTAGCAATTGGCGCCGATCCAAAAAGTTTGGTATTTGCCGGTGTCGGTAAATCTGCCGCTGAAATCGCTGCAGCCCTTAAGGCTGGCGTCAAATGCATCAACGTAGAATCGATTGCAGAGCTTCATAAAATTAATCGTGTGGCAACTGAACTCAACTGCCGCGCCCCAATTTCTTTGCGCGTGAATCCTGACGTAGATGCGCAAACACACCCCTATATTTCTACTGGACTAAAAGGCAATAAGTTTGGTATTGCCTATCACGAGGTTTTAAAAACCTATCGTGAGGCATCACAACTTTCCCAAATTGATGTTGTGGGTATTGATTGCCATATTGGCTCTCAGATCACCACTACTGCTCCGTATTTAGACGCGCTAGATAAAGTCTTGGATCTTGTCGCCCAACTAAAGAAGGAAGGCATTGTGATTCACCACCTTGATCTAGGTGGTGGCCTTGGTATTTCGTATAGCGATGAAACTCCGCCAGACATTACTGAATTTACGAACACCTTATTGAATCGAGTGGCTGAGCGTGGTTTTGGACACTTAGATGTTGTGCTTGAGCCAGGCAGGTCATTAGTAGGTAATGCTGGCGTGCTACTAACAACCGTCGAGTATTTAAAGCCTGGTGCTGAAAAAAACTTCTGCATTGTTGATGCGGCTATGACTGAACTAATGCGCCCCGCTCTATATGAAGCACACCACGGTATCGTTCCAACCCAAGCCAAACAAGTCAAAAGTCTTACATACGATGTCGTGGGCCCCGTGTGCGAATCAGGCGATTGGCTGGGAAGAGATCGTCATCTTGCTGTAGAAGAGGGTGATCTTCTAGCCATTCTGTCAGCTGGCGCTTATGGTTTTGTGATGGCCTCCAACTACAACACACGTCCTAAGCCTGCAGAGATTATGGTTGATGGGAAAAATGCTTACGTTATCCGTGCTCGTGAAAAAACTGCTGACCTATTTGCAAGTGAAAGTGTTTTGCCAAAATAATTTTTATTCAAAATTTAGTAGTCTTTAAAAGTTTTAGGAAAATAAAAACCCCGCTGCATGAGCGGGGTTTTGTTTTTGTGCTTTAACGAATTAATGCAAACCAGCCATGTAATCAGAAACTGCTTTCATTTCTTGATCTGAGAGCTTGGTGGCAATAGTTGTCATTTGGCTACTATTTTTACGAACGCCTTCGCGGAATGCAAGCAACTGTGCATTAGTGTATTCAGCCCACTGACCACCTAAACGTGGGTACTGAGAAGAATTGCCAGCGCCAGTCGGGCCATGACATCCGGCGCAAGCTGGAACACCTTTAGCAGCAATACCGCCACGATAAATACTTTGACCTAATTCGATTGTTGCTTTGTCTTGGGCAACACCTAATGAAACAGGTTGCTTAACCAAGTAGGCTGCAATGTTTTGCATATCTTGCTCGGTCAAGGTTGCAGCCATGCCCATCATGATTGGGTTAGCACGAGTACCTTCTTTGAAGTTTCTCAATTGCTTAGCTGTATATGCCGCATGTTGAGCAGATAACTTTGGCCATGTACCAATTGCGCTCTGGCCCTTAGGACCGTGGCAGGTTAAGCAAGCAGTAACGCCACGCGTTGCATCGCCATTTGAATACAATGCTTCGCCAGCGGCAGGATCAGCCTTTGGCTTGCCTGGGACAGCAGCTTTAGCTTCCGCTGCAGGAGCCATAGGTGCGACATCAGCAGCAAAAACTGCACCTGAGATGCCGATCAGAGCGAAAATAGAGAGAGCCGCAAAACCAGCACGCAGGCTAGTTAATTTGGAGATTTGGGAGGTTTGACGCATTATGTTTACCTTGGCAAAAATTCCTAAAAGTGTTTGGGCCCTGCATTTACAACTTTTTACCCAACACCATGAGATATTTCATGATTTTGCGTGATTTTACAATAGCTTCTGGACAT
>CANBSM010000032.1 GCA_947372155.1 Burkholderiaceae bacterium | reverse complement strand
TAAATACACCATATTCGAGATAGAAAGATTAAACATGACCGCTACTAAACCTTACTTAACTCAAGCTGATGCCCAAAAGATTTTGGATGCAGCAGATAAGCATGCGGCTGCCAATAATTGGGCAGTAACGATTGCCGTTTGTGATGACGGTGGTCATATGTTAGGTTTAATTCGTCGCGATGGTTGTGCTCCAGTATCTGCGTACATTGCACAAGAGAAGGCGCGCACAGCTGCAATGGGTAAACGTGAGAGTCGCGTTTATGAAGAAATTATTAATAACGGCCGCATCTCTTTCTTATCTGCTCCGCATATTTCGGGCATGTTGGAGGGTGGCGTAAATATCGATGTAAATGGGTTTACTATCGGCGCAGTCGGCGTTTCCGGCGTTAAATCGACCGAGGATGCTGAAACCGCTAAGGCCGGCATTGCGGCCATCCTGTAAGTTACCTTGACAAATACTGCTACTGAAATAAATTCTTCTACAGGGGTTAGCGACACCGCTACCCCTAGCGTTACTGACATTACTAGCGCTACTACTGCTGCCCCTGCTGCAACAATCACCTTTGCTGACTTTGGTTTAGATCCGAAAATTCAAAAAGCGGTTCTTGAGCAGGGATACACCATTCCTACGCCGATTCAGGCGCAATCCATTCCGCATGTATTGGCTGGCAGTGACTTGATGGGTGCCGCACAAACTGGTACTGGTAAAACAGCCGCGTTTGTATTGCCAATCATTCAAAAGATTTTGCGTCACGCTAGCAATAGCGCTTCACCGGCACGTCATCCGATTCGTGCGCTTGTACTGACTCCTACTCGTGAGTTGGCAGTGCAAGTGTCTGAGAATGCAGCTAACTACTCAAAGCACACCGATTTACGTGCTGCCGTTGTGTATGGTGGCGTGGATATGAAAGAGCAAGTGGGGATTTTGCGTAATGGCGTAGAGATTTTGATTGCTACTCCAGGGCGCTTGCTTGATCACATCGGCTCTAAAGTTGCAAACCTCTCTCAAGTAGAGATTTTAGTTTTGGACGAAGCCGATCGCATGCTCGATATGGGCTTTTTGCCGGACCTGCAGCGCATTATTGATTTGATTCCTGCTCAAAGACAAACATTATTATTCTCTGCAACATTCTCACCAGAAATTAAGAAGCTGGCACAAAGCTATTTGCGCACCCCAGTAACGGTTGAGGTGGCGCGTCAAAATGCCGCTGCTGATACGGTGAAGCAAGTAGTGCATATGGTGTCCTCAGCTGATAAGCAAAGCGCGATTGTCAAAGTGTTAGAAGCGCGTACCCGTGCTGGCTTATCACGTCAATGCATTATTTTTACTAATAGCCGGTTAGGTTGCGCCAAATTATCCCGTGCCTTAGAGCGCGATGGTATTAAAGCGGGCGCTATTCATGGCGATAAGAGCCAGGGCGAGCGTACGTTAACGTTAGATGCATTTAAATCTGGTGCGATTGAAGCTTTGGTAGCAACTGATGTGGCTGCGCGTGGTTTAGATATTCCAGATATGCCATGTGTGATTAATCACGAGCTACCTTACAACGCAGAAGATTTTATTCACCGTATTGGTCGTACAGGTCGCGCCGGTAGTAAAGGTGACGCTATTGCTTTGGTAGATGCCAGTGAGAAGCGCTTGCTCGACGACATTGAAAAGTTGATGAAGCGTAAGTTGGATGTACAGCCTTTGCCCGAAGGCGCACCTTCACAAAATCGTCCTTCCTCTAGTGGCTCTAGAAGTTCTTACAGCGCACCAGCGAAAATGTCTGACCCCTTCTTCTATAAGCCTTACGAGCCAAGTACAGCACCTGCATCCACTGCAGATGCTGCTAAGCCAGAAGAGAAGAAAGCAGGCATTACTCCTGCTAAGCCAGCTGTTGGTGCTTTGCTCGGCGGCTTTAAAAAGAAATAAAGAAACAAGCAGTAAATAGCAAGAAGAAAAGCTAAGTTATTTAGCTTTTCCATGCATGAGTGGCTGCCAATAGCCACTCTGCGATAGTCACATTCTGGCTATCCGGCAAATTCTGCAATCCCAAATGTTTTGCCGCTTTACGCAACTCCATGAGTGCGCTTTTTTCATCTTGTGTATTGATTTGGGTTGCTAAAGTTTGCTTGCTCAGCTTTTCACCATGCGCATCAAGTACTAGTGGTAGGTGAAAATATTCTGGCCGTTTGTATCCCAAAACTTCTTGTAGATGAATTTGTCTTGCGGTGTTACTCAACAAATCTTTGCCACGAACAATGTGTGTGATGTTTTGCTCAGCATCATCCACAACAACAGCGAGTTGATAGGTAAACAAGCCGTCACTTCTGCGCAGTACAAAATCACCCACTTCGGTATTGAGATTTTGAGTTTGAGTCCCTTGACTCAAATCCGTAAATTCAATCTGGCAATTTTGGGGGAGGGCGATTCGCCAAGCCTGCTGTAATTCCCCGAAAGATTCTGTGGGATTGCTGATGAAGGTGGTAGGACGGCAGGTGCCTGGGTAGACCATTTCTTGGTTACGAGGGGTCTTCATTCCAAGCTTGGCTAAGGTATTGGTGATCGTTTGCCGCGAGCAGGAGCAGGAATATAGGCAAGAAAGCCCATTTAAACGCTCTAAAGCCCTTTGGTAGGCCTTTTGGCGCTGGGATTGATGGATGACCTCCTCATCCCAGGAAAGGCCGCAGGCAAGCAATTGCGCCTGTATTTCTAGGTCGGCCCCAGGGATGCAGCGGGGGGCGTCTAAATCCTCGATTCTGAGAAGCCATTTACCCCCATTTTTACGGGCATCTAGCCAGCTGCCGAGGGCGGCAACCAGGGATCCAGCATGGAGCGGACCAGTGGGCGAGGGGGCAAATCGCCCGCGATAGCCGTCGGCTGGGGATGGAGGGTTTTTAAATGTCGACACAGCTAAAATCATCTCATGGCTTCACCCCGTTTTGTACATCTGCGCGTCCATTCCGAGTTTTCGATTACGGATGGAGTCGTGCGCATTGATGATGCGGTAGCTGCCGCCATCAAAGATGAGATGGGCGCGTTAGCGATTACGGATTTAAGCAATTTATTTGGTTTGGTGCGCTTTTATACCGCTGCCCGCTCTGGCGGCATTAAGCCCATTGCTGGAGCAGATGTTTGGATTAGCAATCCTCAGGACCCAGACCAACCTCATCGTTTATTACTCTTGGTGCAAAACCACTCTGGTTATCTCAACTTATGCGAGCTGCTCAGTAGGGCGTCTTTAGATAATCAATCGCGTGGTCGCGCTGAAGTCGATTCAGCCTGGTTTAGTGAGCCTGCTGCAAAAGCAGAAGATAAAGCGGCTAAGAAGACGCTAGCTCATGGATTGATTGCACTCTCTGGCGCGCGCATGGGTGAAATCGGCACAGCGCTATTGGGTGGTCAAGAAGATCACGCCAAGATCGTCGCTAGGCGTTATGAAAAACTCTTTCCGAAGTCTTTTTATATTGAGGTGCAACGCGGCGGTAACCCTCAGGATGAAAAACAACTTCAACTTGCCTGCCATCTTGCTAGTGAGTTAGGTTTGCCGGTAGTAGCAACGCATCCCGTGCAGTTTATGCAGAGGAGTGATTTCACAGCGCATGAGGCCCGCGTTTGTATCGCCGAAGGGGAGTTGCTAGGTAACCCGCGCCGCGCTAAAAAGTTTAATGATGAACAGTATTTCCTGACCCAAGAGGAAATGGAAAAGCGGTTTGCGGATTTGCCAGCGGCATTAGCAAACTCTGTTGAAATTGCCAAGCGTTGCAACCTTTCATTGGTGCTGGGTCAACCGCGCTTGCCAGATTTTCCAATACCGCCTGGAATTACTTTGGAAGACTATTTGTTGCAGCAATCCGAGGTTGGCTTGAAGCGCCACATGGAGCGCAATTTCCCAGATGTAGAAGAGCGTGAAAAAGAAATGGCGCGTTATCACGAGCGTTTAGTCTTTGAGGTAAAGACGATTGCTCAAATGGGCTTCCCGGGTTACTTCCTCATCGTGGCAGACTTCATCAACTGGGCCAAAAATAATGGCGTGCCAGTAGGCCCAGGTCGTGGATCTGGTGCAGGCTCTTTAGTGGCTTACTCACTCGGTATTACCGATTTGGATCCACTGCGCTACAACTTACTCTTTGAACGATTCTTAAATCCAGAGCGGGTATCGATGCCCGACTTCGATATCGACTTCTGTCAGCATGGCCGCGACCGTGTGATTCAGTATGTGAAAGATAAATACGGCAAAGATGCGGTAAGTCAAATTGCTACCTTCGGAACCATGGCTGCCCGTGCAGCGATTCGTGACGTGGGCCGCGTTCTAGAGCAGGGCTATAACTTCGTAGACGGTATTGCCAAGCTTGTGCCGAATAAGCCAGGTCAGTACATGACTATTGAGATGGCGAAGAAAGAAGAGAAGCAATTAGCCGAACGTGAAAAGAATGAAGATGAAGTGCGCCAATTACTTTCTTTGGCGCAGCAGTTAGAGGGTATGACCCGTAACGTGGGTATGCATGCGGGTGGTGTATTAATTGCCCCAGGCCGCCTTACTGATTTTTGCCCGCTCTATACCCAGGAAAGTAAAGATCAGGACAGCAGTTCTGTGATCAGTCAGTTTGATAAGGATGATGTAGAAGCGATTGGTCTTGTGAAGTTCGACTTCTTGGGATTAACAACGCTCACAATCTTGGCTGCAGCAGAACGGTGGATTAAAGCGCTACATGCGGATCGCAGAGATTGGAATATCGGCGAGATTGCACTGGATGATGAAAAAGCCTTCGATGTACTCAAGCGCGCTAATACAGTCGCTGTGTTCCAGCTAGAAAGCCGCGGCATGCAAGGCATGCTCCGTGAAGCTAAGCCTGACCGCTTTGAGGACATTATTGCTTTAGTAGCCTTATACCGACCAGGGCCAATGGATTTGATCCCGGACTTTATTGAGCGTAAGCATGGACGTCAAAAAGTAGAGTATCCAGATCCCCGTATTGAGCCTGTTCTGCGTGAAACCTACGGCATCATGGTTTACCAAGAGCAGGTGATGCAGATGGCGCAGATGATTGGCGGCTACTCATTAGGTGGTGCTGATATGTTGCGTCGTGCGATGGGTAAGAAAAAGCCAGAAGAGATGGCTCAGCATCGCAAGATCTTTAGTGATGGCGCAAAAGCAGGCGGCATTACCGAGTCAAAGGCGAATGAGATCTATGACTTGATGGAACGCTTTGCAGGTTATGGATTTAATAAGTCCCATGCAGCTGCATATGCACTGCTGGCTTATCAAACTGCTTGGCTCAAAGCGTATTACCCTGCCGAATTTATGGCTGCCAACTTATCACTCGCAATGGATGACACCGATAAGGTGAAGATTCTGTATGACGATTGCTTGGTTAATAACATTCGCGTGTTCTCGCCAGATATCAATACTGGTGTTTACGAGTTCACACCATTGCGCGCACCTGATGCAGCACCAGACTCTCCAATTAGCCATATTCGTTATGGTTTGGGTGCGGTGCGCGGCACCGGTGAGGCGGCCATTGAATCCATCGTCAAAGCACGTGAAACTGGCGGCCCATTTAAAGATCTATTTGATTTCTGTGCACGAGTGGACCCTAGACAGGTTAATCGCCGCGCTATTGAGGCGTTGATGCGTGCCGGTGCGTTCGATAGCTTATATCGAGATTCGGTAGCTGCCGGTGGCAACTTATATGACATTCGCTCAACCTTGCTCGCTTCTTTAGCCAGAGCTATTGAGGCAGCTGAACAGGCTGAGGCATCGATTCATCAGGTGAGTTTGTTTGAAGTAGCGGGCGAAGAGAATCGCCATCTCCCGGAGTTGGTACGTGAGCCAATCTGGTCTGAGAAAAAACGCCTGCAAGAAGAGAAGACATCATTAGGTCTTTGCTTAACAGGCCACATGTTTGACGCCTATCGTGATGAGACTTCGCATTTCATTCGTCAGCCTTTATCTAAGGTAACAGAGGGTAAAGATCAACTGATCGCCGGCATTATTACCTCTGCCCGGATGCTTACTGGTCAACGTGGTCGTATGATGATTGCAACCATTGATGATGGTAGTGCAGCCCTTGAGGTAACTTTATATAGCGAAGTCTATGAGCCAAATCGATCATGGCTAAAAGAAGACGAACTCTTAGTTGCCAAAGTCAATGTGACGCCGGACAAGTTCTCGGGCGGTATGCGCATTGTTTCTGAGGCGGTTATGGATATCACTGGCGCACGTATGCGCTTTGCCCGCAATGTACACGTCTGCATTGATAACGCGATTGATATCAAGATGCTCCGTAGTCAAATTAATCCTTACCTGATGGCTAATCGCGTTCGTGATCCTAAGTTGGGCGCCTCTGCACCAGCAGCGCCTGGATCTAATGAGGGTATGAAGGGCTTAATGCTCACTGCTGCCGTCACGACGAGTGGCGGCGCCTGCTTAATGCAGTTCCCAGAAGAGTTGCGCATTTACCCAGACGATGCCTGTTTGCACGGACTCAATCAAATCTTGGCTTCTAAGCAAAAAGATCCTGTACAGATCCAGTACCACTAACTGCGTTAGTTCGACAATGCTTTCTGAATCGCTTCAATGACTTGCGCAGGTTCTAGTAAATCCAGGCACTCGCTATAACTATCTGCTTTATCTAGGCATCCTGCTTTGCGACAAGGCACGCATTCGCCGGGACCTTGCAAAATAGTGACATTACCAACGGATTGCGTGCGAGCGCGCAATTGATAAGGTTGTTCTCCAATAAAGCCATTAGGCCATGGGCCAAAGTTTGTTGGTGGCGTGGCACCAAACAAAGTAATGGTTGGGGTATTGCACGCTGCTGCTAAATGGGTGATTGAGGTATCGACCCCAATATACAAAGCTGCACTACGAATCAGGGTCCCCGCTTGAGGAATGGACAGCTTGCCAGCAGCATTGATCACTTGTTGCTTAGTCTCTTCATCCAGTAGGGAGATGATGTCATGATTGAGTTGCACATCTTGCTTTGCTGGAGAAGCGCTTAATACCACCTGAAAGCCTTGCTTTGCTAAGTAAGTAATGAGCGCTTGCCAATAAGCGAGTGGCCAACGTTTGTAGGCAGTCAGCGGCCCTGGATGGATAACGACATAAGGTTGTTTGAGCTCGTTGGTGATGGCGGGTGTTAATGGCTCTCCAGCAGGAGGTGTAACTAAGATCGGTTTAGAAAATAATTCTGCTGGGTTCTTAAAGAATGCTTCTAGTAGGCGAAGCTTTTCTGTAATGACATGCTGATTAAAGTAGTCAACGTCTACTGTATGCATACAGATGAATTTCTTCCACGCATTTTGTTTTTCACTCTTACTGCGCTTCTGTTGATCTTGCGCATCTTTGCCTTGCGGGTGGCCACCAAGAACGCCAACTCTTCTAAAGGCAGCTACTAGACCATACAAGTAGGCGCGATCGCTTGGCTGCGTCACTACTGCTAAGTCATAACGCTGAAACAGACGATTAAAGAGGGCGAGGTATTCACCAAAACCAGGTCGATCTGAAGTTTCAATGACCTTGGCGATGGCAGGATTGCCGTGAAGCATCTCTAGCTTCCCGCGATACCCCAAGAAATGAAACTCGGCATCGGGCCAGAGCTCTCTTGCCTTACTAATGAGGGGGGTTGTTACCAGCACATCACCAATTTGCCGAGTGGCAATGAATAATACTTTTTTAGGCTTGAGTGTGGAGTAAGTAGTCATAGTAGCCAGAATACTTATAGTGCTTTAGCTAAGATCTTTTCACGCACGCGTCGTGCATTCTCGGCAGCGTGTGTTTGATCGTTGATTTTATGAAAGAGGTGCAGGACTTCAGTAGACCATGAGCCAGATTTGCGGCCAATACCATGGTGCTGTAAGCGAAAGACAAAATCTGCATCCTCATGACCCCAGCCAGTCATGGTTTCATCAAAGCCATTAATCGCTTCTGCATCCGCTTTCCAGCAAGCCATATTGCAACCCTTAATGCGGCGCCATACAAATTTTTTGTAATCACGCCACGAGCCATTACCTAGCTTTACTTTGAGGGGCCAGTATTTATTGATGCCGCCGCTGAGGCGCTTACCTAACAAACCAGATGAGAATTTCTGAAAACTCCATTGCGGCCAAGCAAGTAGCTCTTGAGTGAGACTTTCATTGAGTAGAACTCGACTGCCAGTAACTAGGCAACCCTTTTGCGCTAACGCACGATGTTGAGCTACAAAGTCTGGCTGCACAATGCAATCGCCATCTAGGAAAACTAAATAGTTGCCATGAGCGGCAGCAATCGCTTTATTCAGAATCTTCGTTTTCTGAAAGCCACAGTCCTCTTGCCAAAGGTGTTTGATAGTAATTGGGTGTGAAGTCTTAATATATTCAATCAGATGTTTTGTGCTCTCAGAAGAGCCATCATCAGCAATGATGATTTCAAAGTTCTGATCAGTTTGTGTAGCCAGGGATTCGAGGCAGAGCTTGAGTGCTTGTGGCCAGTTATAGGTGGCCAGCAAAATCGAAATCATTTACCAGCTTCCTGATTCAGGTGCCACAACTTGATATAGCGGTAGTAAGTCCCCTGGCCGTTTGATACCGCTAAAGCAAATCCTTGGGGACCATCTAAGAAGCCAGCGCGCAGAATATAGGTTCGGAAAAATGCCCAAGCTCCATGAAGCACTGCTTTAAGAGGGTTGCTGGTTTTGCCTTTGGCAAAAGCTTGCTCTGCCGAGGCAGTGGAATATCGATCTAGTTTTTGCAGAACTTGGGAGTAGTTCATGAAGCTGTAATGCAACATAGGGTTCTCAAGCTTAGCAACCTGACCATTGGGGATGAGGCGCTCATGAACTAAATCATCTGAGAAGCGGGCAGTCCCCCGTTTAAATAAGCGATCAACATAATCCGGGCTCCAGCCAGAGTGGCGGATAAAGCGTCCGCAATACCAAGAAAGTCTAGGGATGGCAAAGCAATCCACATGGGCGCTATGGTGTATTGCCGTCAGAATTTCCGATTTGAGGGCTGGTGTCAGTCTTTCATCTGCATCTAGGGATAAAACCCATTCACCCGTGGCCAAATCTAAGGCGCGGTTCTTTTGAGGCCCAAAACCAGGCCAATCAGACGGCTGGGCTATCGTTGCCCCATGGTTTTTGGCTATTTCTAGGGTGCTGTCGGAGCTATTGGTATCGACAACCACGATCTGCTGGGCAATCCCCTCCAGAGAGGCCAGACAATCGTCCAAATTGGCCTCTTCATTGCGGGTGATGAGTATGACTGATAAGGTGGGCATAATTCATTATATGAATGCTCAAGACCGTACCGCCCTAAATCGCTTAATTACCTATCTCAAGCCCCATATCAGCCTGATTATTGGGTCCTTATTGGCTATGGCTGTAGTTGCTGCCGCTGAGACCTCAATCCCCGCCTTAATGAAGCCTTTGTTGGACAGAGGCTTCACCGGGCAGCTCAATAGCAAACTCTGGCAGGTTCCTGTTTTCTTGGTGGGTTTGGCTTTGGTGCGAAGTTTGGCTCAATTTCTGTCGAACTATTTACTCACTAGGGTAATTAACTCCGTACTTTTAAAGTTACGTACGCAAATGTTTCAAACCCTTTTGAATGCTAGCACTACTTTTTTTCAAAAGAACTCGGCATCGACTTTAATAAATGGTGTTGTCTTTGAGGTGAATAATGTTCTCTCCGTCATGGGAACAATGTTAATTAGCTTAGTGCGAGATTCATTGACGGTCGTTGGCTTAATTGGTTATTTAATTTATTTAAATTGGCAGTTGACTTTAGTCGTCTTAATTATTTTCCCCGTGATTGCATTCATCATGAGTAAGATTAATCGTCGTTTAAGGTCCCTCAATAGAGAGCAGCAAACACTGACAAGTGATCTTGCCTATATTGTTGAAGAGGCTGCGGCAGGATACAAGATCGTCAAAGTGCATGGTGCTGAAGAGTATGAAATGACTCGCTTCATGCAAAAGGCAGAACGCTTGCGCCAGTTTGCTTTGAAGTCTGCAGTGGCTGGCGGCCTAAATCAGCCAATTACACAACTCATTGCCTCCATGGCTTTGTCGGTGGTGTTGGTGATTGCCTTGATGCAATCTGCTACCGAAGGTACTACTGTTGGTGGATTTGCTGCCTTCATTACCGCAATGATGTTGGTGATTTCTCCTTTAAAGCATTTGGCCGATATCAATCAACCTCTGCAGCGTGGCCTCACTGCAGCAGAGATGATTTTTGCATTGATGGATCAGCCTTTTGAGGAAGACCAAGACCGCAAGCAAAGCATGAAGCCGCTTGACAAGGCAAAAGGCGCTATTCGTTTTGATAATGTAGGGTTCTCTTATCAGCAAGAGGCGGGACGTAAAGATGCCTTAAGCAATATCAATCTCACTATTAAACCTGGAGAAGTGGTTGCCTTTGTGGGGCCATCTGGTGGGGGTAAGTCGACTCTCGTGAATTTGTTACCTCGATTTTTCAAGCCCACTAGTGGCCATATTTTCCTGGACGATATTCCATTAGAAGATATTGTGCTGGCAGATGTGCGTCGACAGATCGCATTTGTGAGTCAAGACGTCATTCTCTTTAACGACACTATCGCTGCTAATGTGGCGTATGGTGCTAATGGCCCAGCTGGAGTCGATCGCGGTCGCGTGATAGAGGCATTAGAAGCTGCCAATCTCAGCGCTATGATCAAAGAACTGCCAGACGGCATTGATTCTATGGTTGGGGACAATGGTAATCGCTTATCTGGCGGCCAACGTCAGCGTTTAGCCATTGCACGTGCTATCTATAAAGATGCACCAATTCTGATTTTGGATGAAGCCACATCAGCTTTAGATTCTGAATCCGAGCGTCAGGTTCAGGAAGCGTTAGATACCTTAATGGCTAACAGGACGACTTTAGTGATCGCGCACCGTTTATCGACTATTGAACATGCCGACAGAATTGTGGTTCTAGAGCATGGCAAAATTGTTGAGAATGGCTCTCACGAGGATTTAATTAAGCATGATGGCTTGTATGCGAACTTACATCGCATCCAATTCTCTAACGCTTAATTCAGAAAACTTAACTCAGAACAATATCGTACTGCTCTTGGCGGAAGCTACCTTCCGCTTGCAAGGTAATTGGCTTACCAATGAAATCCCCCAACTGCGCCAAGAATTGATTCTCTTCCTCTAGAAATAAATCAATTACATCAGGCGCAGCCACAATCCTAAATTCTCGCGGATTAAACTGGCGGTGCTCTCGCACAATTTCGCGCAAAATCTCATAACAAATCGTTTGGGCAGTTTTAATTTCACCCTTGCCCAGGCAGGTGGCACAGGGCTCACAAGTGATATGGGCCAAGGACTCACGCGTCCGTTTGCGTGTCATTTCCACTAAGCCTAATGCAGAAAAGTCGCTTACTGAGGTGCGGGCATGATCGCGCTCAAGATTGCGTTTGAGTTCATGTAACACAGATTCTTGATGGTCTTTGCCAAACATGTCGATGAAATCAATAATGATGATTCCACCTAAGTTACGCAAACGGAGTTGTCGCGCAATCGCTTGGGCCGCCTCTAGATTAGTTTTAAAGACGGTGTCATCGAGATTGCGTGCACCTACGTAACTACCGGTGTTCACATCAACAGTAGTCATAGACTCAGTTTGATCGATCATGAGATAGCCGCCAGACTTGAGGTCTACTCGGCGACCCAGCGCTTTATTAATTTCTGCATCAACATCAAATAAGTCAAAGAGCGCGCGTTCGCCGCGATGCAGAGTCAATTTACCTAAAAGGTTAGGCATGTAGGCATTTGTAAATGCTTTGAGCTTCTCAAAATTCTCGGCAGAATCCACGCGGATTTGGGTGGTGTCTTCACCGGCGACATCCCGTAATACACGCTCTGCCAGGCTAAGGTCTTGATAGAGTAGGGTAGGCGCCGGAT